>NZ_JALGQI010000022.1:0-98353 GCF_022810385.1 Rhodococcus sp. ARC_M12
GTGACCTCGTCGCCGTCCTGGAAGCGATGAAAATGGAAAACCCCGTCAACGCCCACAAAGCAGGCACCATCACCGGCCTGACCGTCACCGCAGGCGACGCCATCACCCAAGGCACCGTCCTCGCAGAAATCAAGTAGGGGAGTGTTCCGATGACCGCCCTCGCTGAATCGTTCGACGGTGGTACCTCGCCGGTGCATTCCACCGAGCTCGAAATCGTGTCCACGGTGCTGCGCATGGCGTCGGCCGCGCGGGTTCGTCTGGCGGAGGCGCTGGACGCACAGGGGCTGAGCTGGGCGAGGTACGAGGTGCTGGAGCTGGTGTCCAGGCGAGGGCCGATGTCCTACAGTGCGCTGTCGCGGGAGTTGGTGCGGCACCGGACGAGTATCACCGCCACGACGGCCAGTCTCGTCGAGGCGGGACTGCTGGTGCGGAGCGTCAATCCGCGAAATCGACAGCAGTACATGGTCGAAGCGACCGACTCGGGCCATCGCGCGGTGGCGCGGGCCGAGCGTGCGCTCGAGCGCGCTCGGTCGAGGATGGCCGTCGATGCCGATTCTGCTCGGACGCTCGAGGTGCTGCGTGGCATCGAGAAGCAGTGGAACGGTCGGCGCTGATCGGCGGGTGACGACACCGGTGCGTCGGCTCTGAAACAAGTACCCCTGGGGTGATACCCCCAGGGGTACTTGCATACCCCGTTGGGTATGTGCGAAGGTGGGCACGTTCGTTCGTTTCGAGGGTCTCGTCTGCCCCGTTCGATACCCCCACCCGTATAGGAGCACAATGTCGCTGCGTGATGCCGAAGTTCTTCGTCCACCGGATGATCGACCTGTAACCGGGCCGGGCTTGCTCGGTCGCGCGGGTGGCTCGATGGTGACTCACCGACGTTGGGTGTTCGGTGTGTGGCTCATCGTGCTCGTGGGCCTTGGTTCTCTTGCGCCCTCGGTGTTCTCGTCGCTGGCCGGAGCGGGATGGCAGGCGAACGGATCGGAATCGGTACAGGTTCGGGAATTGGCCCAGCAGCACTTCGGCGGTAATTCCTCGGCGGCGGTGCAGGTGGTCGTCCACTCCGACTCGGCACCCATCACCGATCCCGCTGTTCAGGATGTGATTGCCGACGTGTCCGGCGTATTCACCGGCGACACCAGATTCGGCGACGTCGTTGCGCCGCAACCGGGTATGACGATCAGCCCGGACGGCCGAACCGGCATCGTCATCGCGGGGGCGAACGGCACCACCGATGAGATGGTCAAAGCCGTCGACGATGTGAAGGAGCGGTTGACCGCGCTCTCGGCCGACGGAATCGAGGTGTATCCCACCGGTTCGTCGGCCCTGTGGTCGGACTTCAACAAGGCGAACCACGATGCGATGATCCAAGCCGAACTGTTCTCGTGGCCGGTCACATTGGCGATCATGGTGCTGGCGTTCGGGTCACTGGTCGCCGCGGGGTTGCCGCTGCTGCTCACCGTCGCCGGGCTCGTTGCGTCCGCTGGTGGTCTCGTTCTACTCAACGGTGTGACGCCGATCTCGGTGTGGGCCATGAACTTCGCGATGATGTTCGCCCTCGCTCTGGGAATCGACTACGCGCTGTTCATCGTCGCTCGCTTCCGCGACGCGTTGCGCAACGCCGACCCTCGGGCGGCCGTCGCCGAAACCATGGATACGGCGGGTAAAGCCGTTGTGCTGTCCGGTCTGACGGTGCTGGTGAGTCTGTCGGCTGTGCTGCTCGTCCCCGCTCCCGCGGTGCGCACGATGGCTGTCGGGATCATGCTGGCCGTCGCCTTCGTATTGCTGGCGACGATGACACTGTTGCCCGCGGCTTTGGGGGCGCTCGGCCCCAAGGTCAACGCAGCTTCGTTGCCGTATGCCAAGCGTCAGGCGCATCGATCGCCGAAGTTCGCGGCATGGGGCGAGTTGTTGCACAAGCACCCGTGGCCGTTCGCTCTCGTCTCCGTGGGAATACTGATCGCCCTGGCGCTTCCGGTGCTCGGCTTGAAGGTGGCGATGCCGTCGATCGCGGTGGTGCCCGAGGATGCACCGGTGCGCCAGGGTTACGCGCTCGTGCAGGCCCAGTTCGGGCCGGGTGCACCGGGTGCGCTCCAAGTCGTGGTTCCCGACGCGGATGCCGTCGAGACCGCAACCGTCGCTGCGAGGGTCGACGGGATCTCGATGGTGACGCCGCCGCAGAGTGCCGCCGACGATTCGGGATATGCACTGCTGCAGGCAATTCCGTCGGTGGATCCGTCCGACGAAGCGATGGGCTCCATTCTCGCCGATCTGCGATCGACACTGCCCGATTCGGCACTCGTCGGCGGAGCGCCGGCAGAGAACCTGGACCTGCAGCAGGCCTTGAACGACTATCTGCCGATAGTCGTCGGGATCATCCTGGTTCTCGGATTCGTGCTGCTTCTGGTGGCGCTTCAGGCTCCGCTCATCGCGTTGCTCGGCACCGTGGTGAGCCTGCTGTCCACCGCGGCGGCGTTCGGCGTCGCCAAGCTGATCTTCCAGGACGGTCACGGATCCTCGCTGCTGGGTTTCACGCCTCAGGGATTCCTCGACGGTTGGGGCCCGGTGTTCTTCTTCGCGATGATCTTCGCCATCGCCATGGACTACACGGTGTTCCTGCTGGCCACCGCCAAGGAACACTACGAACGCTCGGGTGACTCCAAGGTTGCTCAGGTCGACGGGTTGGCCCACTCGGGGCGCGTCATCTTTGCCGCAGCAGCGGTGATGGTGGCAGTGTTCTTCACGTTCGCACTGTCCGATCCGTTGCCACCCAAGGAGATGGGCATCATCCTCGGTGTCGCTGTACTGCTCGACGCGTTTCTCGTTCGACTCGTGCTGCTTCCTGTCCTCTTGCGGTTGACCGGGCACGGTGCCTGGTGGTCGCCGGCGTGGCTGCGCGCGGTGCTGCCCTCCATCCGCTTTTCTCACTGACACAACAATTTTCGAGGAGACACCATGAACATCGCATTGTCCACCACGCTGAACGACACCGACTTCGACACCGCGATCGACAGCACGAGAAAAGCGTTGTCGGAGCAGGGTTTCGGAGTCCTCACCGAGATCGATATGCAGGCGACTCTGAAAGCGAAGCTCGACGAGGACATGGAGCGCTACGTGATCCTCGGTGCATGCAACCCGGGACTGGCTCACCGTGCGGTGGGCGTCATGAAGCAGATCGGTCTGCTGTTGCCGTGCAACGTGGTGGTTCGCGAGAACACGGCAGTAGCGGGATCCGTCGTCGTCGAGGCCATGAACCCGGCCATCATGGTCGAGGTCACCGGTGAGTCCGGGTTGGACGCGGTTGCTTCCGAGGCCACGACGAAGCTGCAGGCGGCCATCGCGGCACTGGGCGGTACCGGATCCGATCCCGCCTGATGCCCCCGGGGGTACCATCGGGGGCACTATCACCACCATCGAGGGGATCGACATGATCGGCGACGAAGACAGCATCGCACTGGTATTGAATCGACTCAAGCGCGCGCACGGTCAGCTTGCCGGGGTCATCGGGATGATCGAGAACGGTCGCGATTGCAAGGATGTCGTCACCCAGCTCGCCGCCGTCTCGCGCGCACTGGACAAGGCGGGGTTCAAGATCGTGGCCACCGGTCTGCGCGAGTGCATGACGGGGGAAAGTGCGGGCGTGAAGGAGCCGATGACCGAGGCCGAACTCGAGAAACTGTTCCTGGCACTGGCCTGAGGCCGGGTCGAATCCCACGAGGGAGCGACGGGAGGGCGAACAGTGGGAGTCGTGTTTGCCCCGTGACGACGCTGTTGTGCAACGTCGGGGTCGACATCCGATGAGTTCGGCTGCATACTTGACTTTGTCCAGAAAAGCGGAGGATAGTATTGCTGTGATGCCGATCTCACCGTATGCGGAGCAGTTACGCGCCGCCGATATGCGCGTGACCCGTCCCCGGGTCGCGGTGCTCGAGGTCGTCGGATCCAATCCTCATGCGGACACCGACACGATCCTCGGACTCGTACGATCGGTGCTGCCCGAGGTGTCTCGGCAAACCGTGTACGACGTTCTCAATGCGTTGAGCACGGCGCGCCTCGTACGGCGAATCGAACCGGCAGGATCTCCTGCTCGGTACGAATCTCGTGTCGGCGACAACCACCACCACGCTGTGTGTCGCGCCTGTGGCGTGATCGCAGACGTGGATTGCGCGGTGGGTGAGACGCCGTGTCTCACCGCATCGGACTCCGTCGGTTTCACCATCGACGAGGCGGAAGTCATCTACTGGGGCTTCTGCGCACAGTGTTCGGCTGCTCGCGAGCAGCCGGCAGTTCCCGTTCAGTTCCCTCCCCGGTCTCGAGCACACCGAAGTTCGTGACCACCGATCACAGCCCGATCGTCACACCCTGGAAGGAAGCACGTGTCTGAAGATCACGTAACACGCGAAAAAGAGATGAACGAGGATCAGCCGCAGGAGAGCGGTGGCAAGTGTCCGGTCATGCACGACTCGATGCCGACTCCCGTCGAAGGCGGAGGCAACCGTGAGTGGTGGCCCAAGGCTCTGAATCTGAAGATTCTCAAGAAGAACCCGGCTGTCGGCGATCCGATGGGTGCGGATTACGACTACGCTGCCGAGTTCAACTCCCTGGACCTCGCCGAGGTCAAGCGTGACATCGAAGCCCTCATGACGAACTCGCAGCCCTGGTGGCCTGCAGACTTCGGTCACTACGGCCCGTTCTTCATCCGCATGGCGTGGCACGCAGCGGGCACGTACCGCAAGCAGGACGGTCGCGGCGGTGCCGGTGCAGGCATGCAGCGTTTCGCGCCTCTCAACAGCTGGCCCGACAACGCGTCGCTGGACAAGGCGCGCCGCCTGATCTGGCCGGTCAAGCAGAAGTACGGCCGCAAGCTCTCCTGGGCCGACCTGATCGTGCTCACCGGCAATGTCGCCATCGAGTCCATGGGCCTGCCGACCTACGGTTTCGCCGGCGGACGCGTCGACGCCTGGGAGCCGGACGAGGACGTCTACTGGGGCCCAGAGCAGACCTGGCTCGGCGACGAGCGCTACAACGGTGATCGCACGAGCCTCGAGAACCCGCTCGCCGCAGTGCAGATGGGCCTGATCTACGTCAATCCCGAAGGCCCCAACGGCAACCCGGATCCCGTGCAGTCCGCGTTGGACATTCGCGAGACCTTCGGCCGCATGGCCATGAACGACATCGAAACTGCGGCACTGGCCGTCGGCGGACACACCTTCGGCAAGACGCACGGTGCAGCGGATCCCGACGAGCACATCAGTGCCGAGCCCGAGGGCGCACCCATCGAACAGATGGGCCTCGGCTGGAAGAACAGCTACCAGAGCGGTGTCGGTGCGGACGCGATCACCAGTGGCCTCGAGGTCATCTGGACTCCGACGCCGACCCAGTGGGACAACAGCTTCCTCGAGACCCTGTACGGATTCGAGTGGGAGCTCACCAAGAGCCCCGCAGGTGCGCACCAGTGGCGTCCGAAGAACGGCGAGGGTGCGGATCTCGTTCCCGATCCCGCCGATCCCACGAAGCGTCGCCACCCCTCGATGCTGACCTCCGACATCGCGATGCGCGTCGATCCGATCTACGAGCAGATCACCCGTCGCTGGCTCGACCATCCCGAGGAGCTCGCAGAAGAGTTCCAGAAGGCCTGGTTCAAGCTCACGCACCGCGACATGGGACCGGTCTCGCGCTACCTCGGCCCCGAGGTTCCGGCGGAGCCCCTGCTCTGGCAGGACCCGATCCCGGCCGTCGATCACGAGCTGATCGACGACGCTCAGATTGCCGAGCTCAAGCAGACCATCCTCGGTTCCGAACTGACTCAGGACCAGCTGATCTCGGCTGCCTGGGCAGCGGCATCGTCGTTCCGTGTGAGCGACAAGCGCGGCGGAGCCAACGGTGGCCGTCTGCGACTGCAGCCGCAGGCCGGCTGGGAGGTCAACGAGCCCGACGAGATCGCACAGGTCATCCGAGTTCTCGAAGGTGTCCAGCAGTCGTTCTCCGGAACGGTCTCGTTCGCCGACCTCGTCGTTCTCGGTGGCGTTGCAGCCGTGGAGCAGGCAGCCAAGAACGCGGGCGTCGACGTCACGGTGCCGTTCACTCCGGGCCGCATGGATGCCACGCAGGAGAAGACGGACGTCGACTCGTTCTCCGATCTGGAGCCCAAGGTCGATGGTTTCCGCAACTTCCTGGGCAAGGGCCAGAAGTTGCCGGCCGAGTTCAACCTCGTCGATCGCGCAAACCTGTTGTCGCTCAGTGCGCCCGAGATGACCGTGCTCGTCGGCGGTCTGCGTGTGCTCGGCGCGAACTACAAGCAGTCGTCGCACGGCGTTCTGACCGACAAGGTCGGCACGCTCACCAACGACTTCTTCGTCAACCTCCTCGACATGGGCACCGAATGGGTTCCCACCGCGGAGGACGGCATCTACGAGGCCAAGGACGCGGCCACCGGTGAGAAGAAGTGGACCGGAACCCGCAACGATCTGGTCTTCGGCTCGAATTCCGAATTGCGCGCTCTCGCAGAGGTATACGCCTGCGATGACGCCAAGGAGAAGTTCGTCCGCGACTTCGTCGCGGCCTGGGACAAGGTCATGATGCTCGATCGCTTCGAGCTCGCTTAGTCTTCGCTGCTCCACCGAACTCGGAGCTATGGACGAATCCTCGTCCGTAGCTCCGAGTTCGTCGTTATGGGTCCGTTATCTTTCGTTGCCAATTCGTGTCCTCGGTCCCAGGCTCGCTGCAATTTCCGAGCGGCAGGCTACAAGACATGACACACGACGAGGGGGCGGCGGGAGCCGTCGACAACAACATGGACGAATCGCGCAAGGGAGCCTCCGGGTTCGGATCGTTCCTGGAGATGTTCCAGGATGCCTCTACCGACAAATCCGACTTCGAGCGCTGAATCGTCAGCGAGTCCCGATCGTATTGGTGACCGAGCCGATTCCTTCGATGCTCAGTTCGACGCGATCGCCCGGGGCGATCCAGCGGTCGAGTTCGAGGCCGCATCCGCGCGGCAGCGTGCCGGACGTCAACAGCTCACCGGGGTAGACGTTTTCACCGCGACACGCGTACGCGAGTGATTCGCCGATCGAGTACCGCATGCCTGCAGTGCCGGTCGTCGACCACAGCTCGCCGTCGACCGTGACGGTGGCCGTCAACGAGTCCAGCCGTGGCGTGATCTCGTCGGCGGTGACGATATCGGCTCCCATGGAGCTGGCGAAGGTCTTGGTCTTGACCACCGGTCCGAACGGAGTGCGGCGCTGCTCCTCCCATTGAGTGTCGCGAGCACTGATGTCGTCGAACACCACGTACCCGCCGATCGCAGCGGCGGCCTCGCGCGCGGACACGTCGCGAACGGGCCTGGTCACCACGGCTCCGAACTCCAACTCGAAATCCAGCGCCCGGCTGTAGGACGGCCACTCGACGGCGGCTTCGTCGGCGACAACGGTGAGGTGGTTGCCGGTGTAGTAGACCGGGTGGTCGTCGAATCCCGGACCAGGGCGGAGTGCCGGAAACGTCGATCGAGTGACGGTCTCGAATCCGCGGATGAAGGGGACGGCTTTCGGAAGGTTGCGGCGAACCAGGTTGTGCGCGGCCAGGTCCCAGTGCGCCTCCCAACCGAGGAAGCAGCGGAGCGACGCCGGGGCGACGGGAAGCGTCGGTGTCGGTCGGTCGACCACCGCGACACCTTCGGAGACCGCGCGCTGCACCACGGCAGTGGCCGCGTCGCGCACGCGTTCACCGGCGTCGAGGAACCCGAGCACGGTGCGGGTGAGTGGGCGCAGAGCCTCGTCGGCACCCAACGTCGACACCGCGGCGTCGAGATCGACCCACGAATTCGTCTCGGGCGCGTACACGGCGAGACGGTCTGCCGAGTCGGCAGCGATCAGGCGTCGTAATCGCACTGGGTGATCCGATCTTCGCGGGAGGGGCTCCACAACGGTTGAGGAACCAGGAGTGTAAACGGCGGTACGGCTGTGGTGTCAAGACCTGCTCGGCGGGGACTAGCGTGGACCCATGAGATCGCCTGTTCCCGAGTACCTCGCTTCCGTGTTGGAGGACTGTCGACGGTTCGACGGAGGGGCGGTGACCGAGGGCAACCCGGTAGTGGCCTCGGCAGATCCCGATACGTTCGCAGTCTCCCTCGCCACCGTCGCGGGATCGCTGCACGAGGCGGGCGATACCGACACCGAATTCTCGATCCAGTCGATCGCGAAGGCGATCGCGTATGCACTGGCCATCGAGGACAACGGCATCGAGGCGGTGCTCGAGGCCGTCGACGTCGAACCCTCGGGCGACTCGTTCAACGAGATCTCCCTGGAAGCGGAAACCGGAAGACCGCGGAACCCGTTGATCAATGCCGGTGCGCTGGCGGTGCATTCGATGATCAGAGGCAGCGGGAGCGAGGAGCGCGCCGCGCGTATGACTGCTCTGCTGTCCACGATGGCCGACCGCGAACTCTCGATCGACCAATCGGTGTACGAGGCCGAACTCGCATCCGACGACCGGAACACTGCCATTGCACACCTGCTGAAGTCGGTCGGCCACCTCGACGCCGAGCCCGCCGATGTCGTCGACGGCTACGCGCGTCAGTGCGCGGTGAGCGTGACCTGTAGCGACCTGGCGAGGATCGCCGCGGTGATGGCGAACGGCGGCAAGAATCCCGAGACGGGTGTGCAGATACTCGACCCGGAGGTCGATCGCCACGTTCTCGCCGTCATGGCGACCTGCGGAATGTACGACGGCAGCGGCAGCTGGCTTGCGAGCGTGGGCATCCCGGCCAAGAGTGGGGTGGCCGGCGCGATCATCGGCGTGCTGCCGGGCCAGGTGGGTATTGCCGTCCTGTCGCCGAGACTGAACGAGCACGGCAACAGTGTGCGCGGGGTGGCGGTGTTCGAGCGACTCTCGCGCGATCTGGGCCTGCACATGATGCACGTGGCACCCAGCGGTGAATCGGCGATCAGGAGCGTGACCGAGAGCGAGGACACGACCAGCGTGGAACTGCAGGGAGATCTGCGGTTCGCCGGTGCGGAGGCCGTCATATCGCGGTTGCTGGCCGCAGTTACCGAAAATCGTAGTGTGGCAATTGATTTCAAGGAGGTTCGGGCCGTCGACGGTGCGGCTCGACGGCTCCTCACCGAAGCGGTCCACGCACTGGAGGACGACGGCCATCAAGTTTCCGTGGAGGACCCCGACGGATTCATGGATTCACCCGACCGGTCAGAGACGACCGGCGAGAATCATGTTCCAGTAGGACAACGGTAGGCCGTATCGGTCGAACGCCCAGGCCGATCGCCTGGGTTTCAGTGAATCGAGAAACGACGGCAACGATGGCGTCAAGGTCCCGGTGCGGTCGAACTCGGCCGCGATCAACTTGTGTGCGCCGACTGCGATGGGGGCGACGGTGTAGCCGTCGTACTCCGTCGACGGTTGCCCGTTGCGAGCTGCGATCAGATTGTCGACGAGAACCGAAACCTGTTTGCGCAGTGCGCCACCCGAGGAGTCGGTGTCGATGGCTGCACCGTCACCCGCGGCCCAGACATTCGGGTACACCCGATGGCGCAAAGTTCGTCCGTCGATGTCCACCACACCGTGCGGCGCAGAGCCGGTCAGATTCGATTCCTCCAACCACGTCGGACCTCGGAACGGCGGTACCAGGTGCAGCATGTCGTAGTCCAGACGCTCGTCGATGCCGTCCTGGTCCGTGACCGTGATGTGCCTGCTCTCCGGGTGCAGTGCCGTCACCGCGGTACGGTTCAGAATTCGCACGCCGAGCTCGCGGAGCCGCGCGATGACCATGGCGTCGAGTTCCGGCACGCCCAGGAGTCGATGCCGATCCAACACCAGCGTGATGTCGATTCCCGGCATACGCCCGGTACGACTCCAGTGATCCGCGGCGAGAAACAACGGCTTGAGTGTGGTGCCGGTGCACCCGACGGGCGGGCGAGGGACGGTGAACACAGCACTGCTGTGAGCAGGTAGGTCACGCACGAGCTGCCAGGTGCGTTCGGCTCGGTCGAGGTAATTGCTGGCGACACCGGGGAATGCGAGCGCAGCCCACACCCCGGGCAGCGCATCGGTATCGACGACGAGTCCCTGGCCGAGTACGAGATCGCGGTAGCCGTAGTCCGAACCCGACGCACATCGCACCACGCGATTCACCGGGTCGATCGCCACCGCCGAATCCTCCAGCCAGCGGCATCCAGCCGGGATCACCGAACGCTGAGTTCGCTCGGCCTCGGCCAAAGATGCCTGCCCGGAACCCACGTACGAGAGCAGGGGGCGATACGTATGCACCTGCTTGGGTTCGATGACCGCGACGTCGGAGATGCCCTTCTTCAGCAATCGCGCGGCCGCGCTGATGCCTGCGTTGCCGCCGCCGACAACGAGGACGTCGTACGTTCTGCGCGGGGCGCTCACAGAACCGACCGACGCACCACGACTCGGTCGGTCACGAGACCGACTTCGGATTCCAAGGCGGGTGAAAGCACCACGGTCAGCTGTTGATTCCATCGACCCAGGCGAATGGCGGTGGCGTCGAGCACGGAATGAACACCTGCGGCGACACCTGTCACCGAAGACAGGTCGAGAATCAAGGCTCGGCCACGCTCGGCGACCTCACCGAGCGTTTCGGCAAGTACCGGAACGTCCGAATCGCCCACTGCGCCGATCACTCGCACGACGATGTCGGCACCTGCACTTTCGTCCACCGACAGCCTCATCTCGGTAGCGAGGCTCTGCGAGTCGGTCAGCGACGGAACCACTTCCGCGACCGGGGGCGTAATGGACGGTACGACGATCATGGGCAACTCCTGTGGAGCCGAACCCCTGAGCCTGTGGAGCAGGAGTGCGGCAGTCGACGGTGAGGACTGCGGGCTGCTCCTCAACCACGCATTCAGGGCTTACCCCGCTGATCGTGTTCGTAAGCATGTTCCGGGCAACCGGTTTGCGGGACTTCGGGGCGGGAATACGAATCCGACAATCGACACTTGGAGGAACATCCGTGACGACAGCCGAATTCGACTCCGTCCGCTCACTGGCCGGAGTGCACGCTGATCCCGGAGTGTACGAGCCCCAGCAGGATTCACTCCTGCTGTGCGACGTTGCAGCCGAGTCGGGGCTCGTCTGCGGAGCACGCGTACTGGACATGTGTACCGGTAGCGGCGCAGTGGCCATCACCGCGGCACTGCTCGGTGCCCGCGACGTGATGGCCTTCGACATCTCTCCGCGGGCAGTTGCCTGTGCACAGCGCAATGCCCGGTCGGTCGGAGTCGATGTGGATGTGCGTCTCGGGTCGTTCTCGGACGCAGCCGAGGTGGAGCCGTTCGACGTTCTGCTGTGCAATCCTCCATATGTCCCGTCGGAGAACGCGCCCACCGGAATGGGTGTGCATCGCGCGTGGGATGCAGGCGAGGACGGACGAGTGGTGCTCGATCCACTGTGTACGCGAGGCGCGGAACTGCTGGTGCCCGGCGGTGTGATTCTGGTGGTCCACTCGGAGTTCTCGGGTCCGCAGCGGACACGGGAGATGCTCGGTGCTCACGGTTTCGGCGTATCGGACGCGGCATGCCGCACAATCGACTTCGGGCCGGTCATGATGTCTCGCGCCGAATGGCTCGAGGCGAGGGGCTTGCTCGAACCAGGCCGCAGAACCGAAGAATTGGTGGTGTTACGTGGCGACAAGCGATGAGCCGACGGGTGGAGACGCCGCGCCCGCGCGCACTCGCGTGAGACTCGTCCGGGGCGGACCCATGCTGATCGACGGGCCGGTGGAGATCGAACTCGATGACGGCTCCGTCGTCACCTCGGATCGGTTCGTCGTAGCGCTGTGTACGTGTAAGCGCAGCAAGACGTACCCGCTGTGCGATACGAGCCATCGCGCGAAGCGACGGGTGCCTCAGTCCAGCGACGACTGACCGGCGGACCACCGCTGCATCACGTGTTCCGCAAGCTCGTTCTCGACGAAGTCGAGTGCGCGCATACCGAATACGATGTCGGATTCGATGTGTGGTTCCTGACCGATCAGATTTCCCACCACGTCGTGGCGCAGTACCTGCTCGTGTACGGCATCGGCCTCGACATGCTCGGCGTAGAACGCGATGCACGCGGCCGGTGCAGCCAGCCTGCGGAGTCCCTGCACGAACCGCTGCGAACCCGGCGAGGACGTGATCTCCGTGGCGGCGAAATGACCCACGGTGGCACCTCGGCGGCTGCGGTGCAGTCCGAACAACGACATGAGGTTCACCCACGCGAGCGTCTGGGCGGGAACGCGGTCCACGTATCCGAGGTAGGACGCATCGAGGTCGGCGGCCCTCATCGACTCGGCCCACAGATGTTGGTGCACGCGATCGCCCCTGCCACCGCCGTACTCGTCGAATTCCACGGCGACGTACGAGGCTTTGACCTGGCCGGTCAATCGGGGGATCGCCCATGCATGGGGATCTGCTTCCTTGAGGTGGTAGACGGACCGATGAACGAAGTACTCGCGCATCTGCTCCCACGATCCTTCGTCCTGCAGGAACCACGAGGGTCCGGTACCCGACGACGTCTCGATCGACAGGCGATCCATCTCGGCGACGACGTCGTCGCCGGGTTCGACACCCGAACGAACGTAGTCCAGAAACGCGGATTCGAGTCGAGCCCTGAACTGCAACAGAGCCGGATCCCATTCCAAATCGTCGTCGACGCCCTCGAATCCGCGGTAGTGCAGTTCGTAGGTCATGAGCAACGCCAGTTGCAGATCACGCGAGGTCGGATCGGCAGCCGATGCGCTGGGCAGTGCAGTGCCACCTCCGGTCGAGAGGTATCGGACCACGGCGTCCGACAGCGGACCACAGGGCACCGGCAGGCTAGGCGCTACGAGGGTGCGGGCGATGGCGGGGGTCACGACACTCATTGTGCTCGCCTACCCGCTCCCGGTCACGGTCAATCGTGTCGGTCCAATGCGTTTGCATGCATACGAACGAGGTAATCCGCTTCGTGCGACGCCGAGTTTCGGGGTCGAGTAACAGAGAGGAGCCTCCATGCGCGCAGTGACATGGCAGGGCAAGAGGAACGTCAGCGTCGATACGGTTCCCGATCCGCGGATAGAACTGCCGACGGACGCGATCGTGAAGATCACGACCACCAACATTTGCGGATCGGACCTGCACCTGTACGAAACCCTCGGTGCCTTCATGGACCAGGGTGACATTCTGGGCCACGAGCCGATGGGAATTGTCGAGGAAGTGGGTTCGGAGACAGGCGATCTCGCCGTCGGCGACCGCGTGGTCATCCCGTTCCAGATCTCGTGTGGACATTGCTACATGTGCAATTCGAGTCTGTACACCCAGTGCGAGACCACTCAGGTTCGTGAGCAAGGGATGGGCGCAGCTCTGTTCGGCTTCTCCAAGCTGTACGGCCAAGTTCCCGGCGGTCAAGCCGAGTATCTGCGCGTCCCGCAGGCGCAGTTCACCCACATCAAAGTTCCGGAGGGGCCGCCGGATTCGCGCTTCGTCTACCTTTCCGACGTATTGCCCACCGCATGGCAGTCTGTCGAATACGCCGCCATTCCGGACGGGGGATCGGTGACGGTTCTCGGTCTCGGGCCCATCGGAGACATGGCGGCGCGCATCGCACAGCACAAGGGCGCTCGTGTCATAGCAGTCGACCTCGTTCCCGAGCGCTTGGCGCGGGCCGCGGCCCGGGGAATCGAAACGGTGAACCTGGCCGAGCACAGCGGGGGCGTCGGCGACGTCATCCGCGAGATGACCGACGGCAGAGGCACGGACTCGGTGATCGATGCGGTGGGCATGGAGGCACACGGGTCTCCGGTCGGTAAACTGGCGCAGCAGATAGTCGGAATGCTCCCGGATGCCGTGGCAGCGCCGATGATGCAGAAGGCCGGTGTCGACCGACTGGGCGCGCTCTACTCGGCAATCGATATCGTTCGACGCGGCGGAACCATCTCGATCATCGGCGTGTACGGCGGCATGGCCGACCCGCTCCCGCTGATGACCATGTTCGACAAGCAGATTCAGCTTCGCATGGGTCAGGCGAACATCAAGAAGTGGGTCGACGACATCATGCCGCTACTCGGCGACGAGGATCCTCTGGGCGTCGATTCGTTTGCCACGCACGAGCTTTCCCTCGAAGAGGCTCCGCACGCATACGACATCTTCCAGAAGAAGCAGGACGGTGCCATCAAGGTGTTGCTGAAACCCTGACGCACTGCTTCGAATACAGCGATGCGGCCCGGAAGTTCACGGGCCGCATCGGTATTCGCAGAAGGGTCAGTCGATCGAGATGACATCCTTGGCGATGGCTGCCACGCGCGTCTGTCCTGCGGACACGACTCCGTGGCGGTTCTTGTGCGCCTCTTCGTACGTCACGACGGTGCGAACGTCGGTCGGGTTCGTGAGGTCCTTGATGGCGGCAACAGCGTCCGAGACATTGAGGTCGTCGTAGTCTGCGATCGGAAGCTCGTCGGCATCGAGGATTCCGCCGGCCGACCGCGCGGTGTGGATCGCGTCGGCGACGGTGTCGACTCCCTCGCTACGGGTGACGTCCTCGGCTGCTTCGAGTGCGGCGTCGCGGCTTGCCGTCAGAGTCTTGACGGCCACGCCACCGGCGTGAGCGCCACGGCCCAGGAGCGCTCCGAAGCGGTCCGGGGTGGAGCGAGCCGCGTCCAGCGCGCGATCGAGTCCACGTGCCGACCACGTCGCCGGTGCGTTGACGATCTTCACGGCAGTGCCTGCGGCCGCTTGGAACGGAGTGCGTCGCAGTGCTGCGGGTCCGCCGAGCGCGTCTTCCGCGAGCACCGTCTCCAGCCATTCCACCGTTGCGCTGTGCGCTGTGGCCAGCCGGGTCGCCAGTGCGACGACGGTGGGCTCGTTCGCTGCCGTGGCCAGTGCCTTGATGTACTTGGCGCGGCCCAGCAGTTGCTGCTCGAGTGCGAGATCGCCCAACAGTGCCTCGTCGAACGGCTGTGCCTGCTCTGCGACCGTCTTGACGGCAGCGAGCGTGCGCCCCAGGAACGGCGCGACGAGTTCGGGCAGTCCGCCGAGACCGCGAAGGGCCTCCTCGATGGCTGCCGCGCGCTCACGTCCGTTCGCGGCGTTCTGTGTCAACTCCCTGCGTACCGCCTCGGTGCGCGCCTGAACGACGCGAGTTTCCGCGATCTGGATCTCGGTGTTCGTCAGCTGCAGTGCAACGCGCAACTGCGCGATCAACGTGGATGTGCTCATGGTGCTCCCCTTTCGGTCGGGTGGTCGATTGTTTCTGGCCGATGCCTGTGGGTCACAGCGTGATGCCCGGCCCTGTTCGTGTCATTACCCGTGAGTAGGTTCGGTCAAACGGGTGCTGTCGATGTGTGAGCATCGACACGTGGGGCTCCGCGGCAGTCCGAGAGTCCAGTGATCGACGGTTTCGATCGACCGATCACTGGACATTCGGCAGGCATGAACACCGAGCTCTACACCGCGACCGTCTCCGCCACCGCGACCGGCGTCACCTCCGACGACGGCGTCCTGTCACTGGGCGTGCGTGAGCCCGAACAACTGGGTGGGCCCGGAGAGAGCACCAACCCCGAACAGCTGATGGCAGCCGCACTGTCGAGCTGCCTCGTCGAATCCCTTCGTATCGCGCTCGGAACGGTCGGCGGCAGCGTCGACGAACTGGCGGTCAAGGGGACTGTCGTTCTCACCGACTCCGAGGCATCCGGATACGACGCGACGTTCGCGCTCTCGGTCTCCCTGCCCGGTACGGACGACCCCGAAGCGGTACTGGCTCAGGCGACATCGATCTGCCCGTTCCTCAAGGCCATCGACGGGGTCGACGTCACCCTTGCCTGACGCCGCGTCGGGATCCTGTGGCACATTTCCGGCATGACAACGATTCGAACCCGGGTGGCCGACGCTCTCGCCGCCATCAAAGCCGGGTTTGCTCGTGAGGACACCACCCTGATAGCGGGTGGCCTGACGTTCTATGCCGTCATAGCGGTAATTCCGCTGCTGCTCCTCACCATCCGCGCCTGTGCACTATTGGTGTCGGACGAGTGGGTCCGCGGAGGGTTCGACGCGATGTCGGGGTTGCTGCCGGACGCTCTGGGGGCTCGCGCGGCGGTGGACGGATTGGCCACGGCCGGAATCGAGCTCGGCCCGGTCGGGGTCCTGATCGCCGTCTTCCCTGCGACGTTCTACGGGGAGGGCCTGCGCAGGGCGATCGTGCGGTTCGCACCGATTCGAGAATCGTTCACCGGCTGGCGCGGTCGCCTGGCAATGGTGCCGTTCTTCGCCGCCGCACCGGTACTGCTCGCGGGCGTACTCGGCGTGGCTCGATTGCTCGATGCATCGACCGGAGGCGGTAGAATCGGAGACATGGCGCTACGCGTGTTCCTCGGCTTCAATTGCCTGTGGCTCATTCTGTCGGTCCCTCTGGCGTGGACCTACCGAGTGATAGCGCCACGAGCGGTGGGCTGGCGGGCGCTCATCGTCGGATCGCTCGTCACCTCGTCCATCGTCACCGGGTTCGTCCACGGATTCATCTTGTTCCTGGCGATTCCGGTGGATCTGGGTGCACCGTTCGGCGGCCTCACCGCGATCGGCGGCGGAGTAGCAATCATGTTGTGGATGTTCGTGTTCCACATCCTGGCGCTTGCCGGCTGGCTGATCACCGCGGAATTCGATCGGCCCGACGATGCAATCCGAACATCAACTGGGTGAACCCGACCACCGCGAGCGCACACGTGACGGAAACACCGATCGTTGCCGACGTTTCGGCAGCCGCCGGTGCGGCTCCGGCAACCGTTGCCGTGACCGCAGCCGCGATCACCCGCGAAGGACGCTCCCACACCGTCAGAAAGCCGACGTCCTCGATTCCGGAACCCACCGCTCGGGCCCGGGCCATCTCGTGCAGCAACGTCGTCACGCCGACAGCCACCACCAGTGGCATCGGCGCTCCCAAAGCAAGGCCGCTCGCCACGAGGAGCAGGTCGCTGCAGCGATCGGCGACGGTGTCGAGTAGGTAGCCCCACTGGGACTGGGAGCGGCCGATCATCGCGACTCCGCCGTCGATACCGTCGAGCAGGCCGGAGACCACGATCAGCACGGCTGCGATCAGTGGGGCCGAGGTCCCCGGTCTGGACAGAGCCACTGCCGCCCCGGCCACGACAACGGCTGTGAGGGTGACGGCATGGGCAGACACGGACGCACGAACCAGGGGAGCGCTCAGCGCGTACACGATGCGAAGCCAGCCCGAGACCAACGCGGACGAGGACGGATCGATGCCGTTGTGCAGTGTCGACCAGGTCGACAGATACTCCTCGCGCGTCGCCGGCCGTACCGTCGTGACGTGTTGCTTCGCAGAACTGCGCTGATTGACCATCGAGGACCCTTGCTCGGCACCGACTGAGAGGAACTCGGCGAGCAGGTGACCGGCGACTGCACGTCGAGACTTCGAAGCGGAGTACCCGTCCACGGCGTTCTCAATCCGCACCCTCGGTGCCGTCAGTCGTCGTCGGAGTTGCTCGCTCGCCTGCGTGCCTTCAGACGCGAGATCTTGATACCCACGGCCGCGAGCACGATCAGCCATCCCGAGATCAGAACTCCGCCACCGACGAATGCCGCTCGACGCAGCGGATGTTCGTCGGCGTACACGTAACCGACTGTGCCCCAGATCAATGCAACGAAAGCGATGATCGCCATCATCCAGATCATCGAATACAGAGTTCTGTTCATCGTCCACCCGACCTTGCTCTTCCGCCGTCCCCGACGACCGCCGACATGCATTCTTTCATCAATCGCGACCGCACTGTCTTCCCATCACCAGGCCAGGTTCGGCTGTTGTTCACCGGGCGAGATCCCGAATTCGAGTCCCGTGCGGTGCACATGACCGAACAGCGATTCGGCCACGTCCTGGTGTTCACGGCCCAGCGCGCCGGCCCACCTCGCTGCGCGCGCATTCGACCGCGAACTGCGTAGCTCGACGGAGCCGATACCGCCGACGTCGACGGTCAGGCGATCGGCTCCGATCGCCAGCATTCGGCGCAGAGCCTGCTCACCGAACAGCACGAATCCGCGCACGTGCACGACGATGTGGCTGCGGCCGGCGTCGCCGGGCCTGCCCAGATGGACGCGTGGGTCGATGTCGCCCCACCGCTGCCGCAACTGCGCCGCGTCCGGCCCGGCTATCCACACCGCGCAATCTGTCTCGTGCAGAACGGATCCGACGGTGACAAGGAGCGACGCAGAGCTGTGCCCGGTCGAATCGACGACGACGACGATCTCGGGGACGGCGTAGACGAGGCCGTGAGTGCGAGCAGCAGGGTCGGTGATCCTGGAGGACAGCATCAGGGCCTCGAGATTCTTGCGTTCGCGATCTCCGCCTGTCCGCTCGGCCCATTCGGGCCCGTCGTGCCATGCGACCGCGTGGGGCAGGTGCGCCAGGACGGCACCGGCGTCGTAGGCGCGATGTGCGAAATCCCAGTCCTCTCCGCCGTATCCGACGAATGTCTCGTCGAATCCGCCGATCTCGGAGAACAGCTCACGGCTGCACGACATCACGGCGCTGATGATGTACCGGTACGAGCGCCGATCTGCGTCGAGTAGGTCGCGTGAACGGCGATACCCGTCGCGGAGCCATTGCGGCTCCGTCAATTCCGGCGGAGCGGCCGACTCACCGCGGAACCACCCCGCCACGTCCTCGGCGGACCGACCCGTCAGATCGGCGTGCCGCCGACGACCGACGGTGAGGGCATCGGGCAGGGACGCGAGCAGCCGAACCGATTCCGCGATGTACCCGGGCTCGGGAACGGTATCCGCATCCAGAAAACACAGAATCTCGCCTTCGGCGACCGAGGCACCGAGATTACGGGCCGCCGCCGCACGAAAGCCGAGATCGGGCTGCCGCACGACGGTGATGTCGAGCGCCGAACGAAAGCCGTCGACGGCCGGTGCTTCGGGGGAGCCGTCGTCGGCCACGATCACCTGAAGTCGGCAGGCCGGGTAGCTCTGCAGGGCCAGCGCGCCGAGGACGAGTTCGAGCTGGCGCTGCTGGCGAAAGTACGGGATCACCACGGACACTCGTGGATCCCGGTCCACGGTCTCGGCGAGATCCCACCGATTGCCCGGTACCACCCACCGGCCGTCGGGTAGCCGGTCTGCCGTCTTCACGCGCTGCTCGTCGAACAGTGCGCGGTACAGCGCGGCGGCCTGGCCCAGCGTGGGGTAGGTGACTACGTCGTCCCGCTGCCATGTCCTGTCGGGATGGCGGAGAGCCTCCGCCATCGCAGCGGCGAGGCCCTCGACCGAATTTTCGTGAATCCACAGTGCCCCGGGAGAATTGGTCTCCATCTCTTCCACGTACCGTCCACGGGGGACGAGTGGGCGACGGCCTGCCGCGATCCAGGAATTGATCGAACCCGATGCCGATACGTGGCGATGGAACGCGACGGGAACTGCAACGGATCGAAGGACCTCGTCCAGCTCGTCGTCGGGGACGAAGCCGGTCGACACGAACGATCGGTCGAGTTGATCTGCAGTACAAGCGAGTTCGCCGATCATGGATTCGTGGCCCGGTGACGCGGACCCGATCGACAGAAAGTCGACGTCGCTGTCCAGCGACGTCATGGCACCGAGTACCTCCTCGTGGCCCTTGCCCGGATAGACGAACCCGAGAACGCCGACGACTCGTCGAGGTGCGACGCGGTCCTCCATCGGCGGTGCCGTGCGTCCGATCGGCAGCGGAATCACCCGCACATCGTGTTGCAGAGCCACGACGTCCTCGAGCAGCATTCGCTCGTGCATGCTGGAGACGACGACGGCAGCGGCGCAGTCGATCACCCGCCGGTAGCAGTCCGTACGCACCTCGAAGGCATGGCCGTCCGATGGTTGCGGTACATCGTGCACCGTGACGGTGACCGGCGCGCGGTGCCGCCGTGCGAAGTCGACGAACGCATCCGCGGCCTCCGTCGCGGTGCGGCCGAACAGCCTGTCGGTGAAGTGCACGTGGATCGGCGCATCGAGGGGGACCTGCTCGATATCGGAGATCACCGGATTCGCTGTTGCAGCGGCCAACTCGCGCGCACAACGCACCACCCCATGTTCGGGTGGGCCGAGGGCGAGGTGCAGAGTAGGCCGGCTCACGGTGCCAGCTCCAGTGTTCGGATCAGTTCTGCATGACGTTCCAGCGCGGCACCGATGAATTCGGGACGTTCGGCGTACCAGAGCAGGTGAGCGCGGTGAACGGAATCCGGCGACAGAGGATTGCCGTCGACCGACCAATTCGCACGCGGCTCGCCGTCCAGGCCGAGTGCGTCCAGCACTCGTCGCTCGACCGGCGCACGAACACCTCCGAGCAATTCGCGCCCCGGATCTCGGACCGTACTACCGGTTCCCAGGTGATCGAGTATCCGCTGGGCCAGAGCAGTGAGCACCGTGTTGGTCGCATGGTTGATCGTGTGGGTGGCGTTGCTCCCGGCTGCGCTGAACAGGTCGGACGCAGCGATGTCGGTGTCCCGGCTCTCGCGTCGCCGCAACTCGTCGAGGCTCGACTCGGCTGCCTGTCGAAGACCGTCGTCCGAGACCGATCGATCCCAGTCCTCATGGCTGCCGAGGCCGCGACGAGCGGCCAGGATGGTGCGTAAGTCGTGGTAGGGCACCGTGTTCGGGACTGCGGACGGGTCGCTCGGATGTCGAACGATGACCTGAAAGGGATGCAGTGCCGCGTATCTCAGCACCGGCCAGCGGATGACTGTGGCGTCGGGTGGGAGCGCTTCGGTGAGATCGGGCACCCCCAGCGGCAGTGCACGATAGCCGGCTCGAACCGGTTGGCTGAGTAGCACCGACGTCCGGCGCACGAGTCGGTCGACGTGTACCAGGTCCGAGGACTCGAGCTCGTGCACGGGGGGAATCCGCACAGTCCGCAGCGGCATGGACGGATCGGAACCGAGAAGGATGCGAAGTGCCTCGGCCTGGCAATTTCCCCAGACGAGCAGGAGGGGTCTGTCGTCGTCTGATCGACCCGGATCGTGCGCTGCTGCGTAGAAATCGCCGTAGTGGCGGGTGCGACCGTCCATGCTTGCCCCGACGTCGTGTGCGTGTTGATGGTGGACCGTTCACTCGTCAACGTAGACCCGGTGAACCTGCTGCGCCAACCCCGATTGAACCCCGGCACAAGTGGGTACAGGCCACGTATCGCGTGTCGGGACCAGGCACGATCGTCCTGCCCGTACCCGAAGGAATTCATGATTCGCGTCGCATCGGTTCCGTCCTCGCATGCCTACGTCCAACACCTCCTACCCGTCCGCTCCGGCTCCGAGCGCGAGCCGCTGTCCGCCGGATCGGTGCAGCTGCTTCCTGATCCAGCACCCGTCCGGGTCGACGTACCCGGGCAGTGGTGGCCACCCCGACTGCTCGATGCCCGGTGGCTCGCCGAACAGACCGACGTGCACTTCGATGTTCTGCACGTGCATTTCGGATTCGAGTCCTTCGCGCCGGAGGAACTCACGCGCACCGTCGACCATCTGCACGGCCGCCGCCTGCCCTTGGTACTGACGGTCCACGATCTGCACAACCCTCATTTCACGGACAACGTGCAGCATCTGAGGCAACTCGACGTACTCGTGCGGGCAGCCGATGCCGTGATCACCCTGACTTCGGGTGCGGCCGCCTGGATCCACGATCGGTGGGGCGTTCGATCCACGGTGGTGGGACATCCGCATGTCGTGCCCCTCGATCGAATGGATCGCCCGCGCCCGCCGTCGGAGTCGTTCGTCATCGGTGTCCACGCCAAGAACCTGCGGTCCAACATGGACCCGTTGGCCGTGATGGATGCGGTCGTCGAGGCCGCACGTTCGCTACCCGACGCAACCGTCCGGTTGGACATCGACGAGGACGTCTTCGAACACTCCAGCCACTGGTACAACCCCACCATCGGCGCGAAGTTGCTGGACTACACCAGCTTTCCCGACGTGGACGTACGCGTGCACGGACGGTTCGACGACGACGCGCTGTGGGACTACCTGTCGGCGATCGATGTGTCGGTGCTTCCGTATCGCTTCGGAACGCATTCCGGCTGGCTGGAGGCCTGCCGCGATCTCGGAACGGCCGTTGTTGCGTCGGACTGCGGATACTACGCGGACCAGGCTCGGGTACACAGCTTCCGAATGGGGGTCGACTCGTTCGATCCCGCCACCCTCGTCGCTGCACTGCGCGCATCGCACGCAGATCGCACTCCGGCCGTCGACTCCGGCACCAGAGCCCAACAGCGGCAACGAATTGCAGAAACCCATGCAGAGATCTATCGAGCAGTGATCAAGGAGATGCGTTGAACGAGAAGCCACTTCGCATCGCGGTGCTGGCGTCATCGAGTTTTCCGGTGGCACAGCCTTTCGCGGGCGGTCTGGAGGCACATGTCTACAACCTGGTGCGGGCACTCACCGAGCGCGGGCATCAGGTGAGTCTGTTCGCTGCGGACGGGTCGAGTGTCGATCTGGATGCGACGCTGCTACCGGTGCGAACGTTGGACCTGACGCCGATTTCGATCGCGGACGTCGCGATCACTCCCACCGCGATCCGCGAGCATCATGCGTATCTGGCGGTGATGATGGAGCTCGCCGGGACGATGTCTCGGTCCTTCGACATCGTGCACAACCACAGCCTGCACTATCTGCCGCTCGCCATGTCGTCGACGCTGTCCGTGCCGATGGTGACGACACTGCACACACCGCCGTTCGCGTGGCTCGAGTCCGCCGTCGCGTTGGCCCCGCCCGGTGCCAATACGTTTGCCGCGGTCAGTGAATTCGCTGCCTCGCAATGGGCGGATGTCACCACCGGAACAGTCGTGGTTCGCAACGGAATTTCGTTGGAGGAGTGGCCGTTCGGTGTCGGCGGCGACTACGTGGTGTGGTCGGGTCGGGTCGTTCCGGAGAAAGGACTGCACCTGGCCATCGCGGCTGCGAAGGAAGCAGGACGTTCGCTGCGTATCGCCGGACCGCTGAGCAATCTCGACTACTTTCACGAGTTCGTCGAGCCGATGCTCGACGAGAACATCCGTTATGTCGGGCACCTCGATCAGCCCGCGCTTGCGGCGTTGGTGGCCGGTGCCGAGGTAGCGCTCGTCTCACCGGTCTGGTCCGAGCCGTACGGCCTGGTGGTGGCGGAAGCACTGGCGTGCGGGACTCCCGTCGCTGCGTTCGCCAGGGGTGGGATTCCGGAGATCGTCGATGCCTCGTCGGGAGTGCTGGTTGCGGCCGACGACGTACACGGGCTGGCCGCAGCGATTCCCGAGGCGGCGGCGCTGAAGAGATCCGACGTTCGTGCGCGGGCGGAGAAGGTGTGCTCCATGCACCGCATGGTGGACGAGTACGAGGCGCTATACCGCTCCACATTGGCCGCCGCTGCCGACCCGATCGAGGATCGGCTCGCGATCGCATGATCGGCTACTACGCGCACCACCACGGGGTCGGCCACATCACGCGCTCCGACGCCATCGCTCGGTCGATGGCCGAGCCGATGACAGTGCTGTCCTCGCGGTCTCGACCGGCAGGGCATGCGGCGGCCGAGTGGATCACTCTGCCTCTCGATGTCGACGAGGACTCGGACAATGCTTCTCCAGCGGATCCTTCCGCTGGAGGTGTACTGCACTGGGCTCCGCACGACGTGGACGGACTGACCGAACGGATGGCGATCATCGCGGAGTGGGTGGCTCGCGAGCGCCCGCGGGCGGTGGTGGTCGACGTTTCGGTGGAAGTGGCGATGTTCCTGCGGCTCATGGGAGTTCGCGTCGTCGTGATGGCGGTGCCGGGAGAGAGGGCGGATCCGGTCCACAGCCTCGCGTACCGGTCGGCAACGCGCATCGTCGCGCCGTGGTCGCAGCAGGTCTACGACCCGGCCTGGCTGCATCCCTACAGCGAGAAGACCACCTACGCGGGCTCGATCAGTCGATTCGCCGGACGTGAGCGAACCGCGGGAAACGCCGACCCCACCGTGGTGGTGCTGGGTGCTGCCGGTGGTACGTCGCTGACCGACGATCTGGTGGACTCGTGGTCGGCGGTGGATCCTCGCTTCCGGTTCCGCGCACTCGGCGTCGCAGGCGGCGACTGGGTGGACGACGTCTGGCCGGTGTTGTGCTCGGCAGCACTCGTCGTCACGCACGCCGGGCAGAATGCCATCGCCGACGTCGCCGCGTCCGGCGCGCCCGCCATCGTGGTGCCGCAGGCTCGACCCTTCGACGAGCAGTCGGCCACCGGACGGGCCCTGGCCGACGGTGCGGTGGCAGAAGTGCTCGATACATGGCCGTCCGTCGCGCGATGGCACGCGGCGGCGGACCGCGCCCTCGAGCTCGGTGGACGACGCTGGTCCGCCCTGCGCACCGACGGCGCTCCCGCCCGCGCCGCCCGGGCGATCGAGCAGGCCGCACCTCGAACGGTGCGACAGTGAAGATCGTCGTCGTCACCGTGGTGTCGGGTCGCCACGCACACTTGGCCGCGCAGGTGCGCGGTCTGAACGACTCGACCGGGGGACCGGTCGAGCACATCGTCGTCTCGATGGGCGACACCGCGATCGTCGATGTGCTCGCTCGCTCGGGTTCGACGGCAACGTGCATCGAGATGCCCCAGCAGCACCCGTTGCCGTTGGCTCGGGCCCGCAACCTGGGCGCGGCCGCGGCACTGGATCGTGGTGGGGAGTTGCTGGTGTTCCTCGATGTGGACTGCATCCCCGGCCCGGAGATGATCGAGAGATACCGGTGCGCGGCAACGTTGCCCGACAACGAGCGTGTGCTGCTCTGCGGCCCGGTGACGTACCTGAAAGAGAAGGACCTCGGCGCCGAGGGTGAGACGCTGACGTTGCTGACTGCGCCGCACCGAGCGCGGCCCGACCCGCCGGCGAACACCGTGGAGCGCGGAGACAACTTCGACCTGTTCTGGTCCCTGTCCTTCGCGATCGGTGCGGCGAATTGGCTCGAACTCGGTGGCTTCTGCGAGGACTACACCGGCTACGGCGGTGAGGACACCGATTTCGCGGCCACCGCGGAGGCGTCGGGCATGGGGTTGCGGTGGGTCGGCGGGGCGCACGCGTATCACCAGTTCCACCCCGTCTCCGATCCTCCGGTGGAACATCTCGACGACATCGTCGCCAATGCACGCACGTTCTACGATCGATGGGGCCGGTGGCCCATGATCGGTTGGCTGGATGCCTTCGCCGCGCGCGGACTCGTGGAGTTCGACGGCACCGAGCTTCGTCGCTCGCGTCCGACGAGCGTGGATCGACGGCAATGAGGGCGATCGGCGTCGACGGCCGATCGCCCTCATCGGGGGTTGAGCCCTACCGATGGCTATCCGCCGGTGATGGGTGAGTTGTACGCACACGGGATCGACTTCGTGGGGAAGCCCTTCGGATCCAGTGCATTCTTCACGATGCCGATCGCGCGTAGCGAGACCGAAATCGACAGGTGATCGGACAGATCGATTCCGCAGCCGTCCTGCAGGGTGACGTTGTTGACCGTGGCACCGGGACCCGCGGTGAGGAACGTCGTCTTGTACGGGGTGACGACCTCGTCGTACTTGGTGCCGATCACGGTGTATTTGATGCCGGGGTCGGTGTCACCGCCCACAGCCAGTCCCTTGACCAGTGGAGAGTCGATGACCTGGTCCGAGGCCGCGGGGCCCGCGATGGCACCGACGACGCCCAGCACGTTCAGGCCCAGGTTGTTGATGGTGCGACCCAGAGTGCCGATTCCGACGAGAGTCGTGCCGTGGTTCGAGCCGGCGACGCTGACGACGGTGTTCACCTTGTTCTTGGTGGGATCGGCCGGGTTGGCGCCGCCCTCGAAACGCAGGTACTGGCGGGTGACGAGGCCACCCTGCGAGTGACCGACGATGTCGACCTGAGCGGAGCCGGTAGCGGCCCGCACTGCGTCGATGTAGGTAGCGATCTCCTTGGCGCTCGAGGCAACGGAGTCCGTGCCGCGCAGTGACTTGATCTGACCGACGGCACTCGAATCGGTGTCACCGTAGTTCAGTGCGAAGACGCAGTACCCTTCCTTCTTCAAGGCAGGCGACATACGCGCGAAGTTGTTGAACGCGTTCTCCCAGGTGCCGTGCAGCAGCACGACCGGCCGCGGATGCGCAGCGGACGGCTTGCAGTTCCAGTCGTTGGCACCCTGCGGTGCCACGTTCGGATTGACGACGCTGTACAGGAAGCCAGCGAGGAAGTTCGTGAATGCCGGGCCGTACCCCTTCGTCTCGGCCTGTGGATCGTAGGTGCTGGTCGCAGGAGCTGCGGAATCGATACTCGGGGGAACGATGCCCTGGTCTGCGGCCTTGGGTGACGCCTCGGTCGGTGCGGGCGGGATGACGTCGTCGCCCTGCACGGTGGCGGGCGGGGCGGGCGCGGTCGTGGGCTGAGCGTGGGCTGCAACACCGGAACCGAGGGCAAGCGAGCACGCCATTGCCGCGATCACTGCAGCGCGCACCGTGGTGGCCTTCCGCGTTGCGCGGAAGGTGGACCGAGAAGTGGTCATGAAGGCTGACTTTCGACGAAGGTTGTTGGACAAGGCGGAACAGTAGGCGGCAATTTCGGCCGATTGTGGGCTCCGATCGGGCGTTTGGAATCTGCCCGTAACCGACACGTCATCGGTGAGGGAGCGTCACAAGTGACGCAGGCCCGGCCGAATCAGGATGAAGTGCCGGATATGTTGACCAAAACAATCCCAAGGTTTTATTTTTGTTCTATTGTTCGATGACCACGTTCACTCCGGTGCCGATCGGTGTGGATGTGGGTGTCGAACGTCGAGACCGTGCACGGTGTGCGAGAGATCGGTCCGACTCGACAACAGACCAGAAGTAGCTGTCGAATTCGGGGGGTGGGGTCGGGGTGACGGCAACAGGGAGCGTGCACGTGCCGCAGGAGGAATACGTCAACGGGCGGCGTGCCTCCGACCGTCTGCGGACGCCGCGGGAGACTGCCGCGCGGATGTTGGATCAGTACATCGGCGAACCCGAGGACACGCCACCGCCGCGCGAGTGCGCCCGCGGTGAACTCGACGACATGGCAACGACCTGTTGCCAATTGGCAACAGGGGTGATCGAGTCGGGTCGACTGCCGACACCCGGTGCGTTGGACGTATTTCGCGATGCCGCCACGCGATGGGCTCGCGACGGTGTGCCGCTCGGACGCATCCAGCACGCGATCAGCGACGGTTGTGTGTCGGGGGTGCGCACTGCACCACGTTCGGTCGACGGGGCCGTCCTGGTCATGGAACTGTTGGACGTCCTGACCGAGGCCGTCTCCGATGCATATCTGGCGGAGTTCCGAACGTTGACTCAGAGCGGTCCCCGGCACGATGCGGAACTGCTCGACGCGCTGCTGACCGGAGACGGGACCGCTCGTAAGATCGCCGATCGCATGGGAGCGCTGCTCGCCGAGGACTATCACGTTGTCGCTCTGCACTTCCCGGCTCACGCAGAGGAAGGCGGACGCCGAATCGACGCCACGATGATGGCAGCGCGAAAGCTCCGCAGGATCCACGCTGCGCTGGCAACGGTCGACGCGGCCTGCACTCCCATCGCGTCCCTCAGCCCCACCGGCGGAACCGTGCTGCTGCCCGACGTCCCCGGTGTCGACGTCGGTGACCTCGTCGGTCGACTCGCCGAAGCGGGTGAGGTTGCAGTGACTGCGACAACCGGATCGGCCTCCATCGACGACGTCGCCTCGACTGCGCCTCACCTGTACGAACTTCTGAGCCTCGTACGCCGGCTGCGGTACGCCCCCGGGACCTACGAGATTTCGGATCTGGTGTTCGAGTACCAGGTGAGCAGGCCGGGTCTGGGCCGCAAACACCTTGTGACACTGATCGATCCGCTCCGCGACTCGGTCGATCTGTTGCCCACGCTGCAAGCGTTCGTCGACTCGGATTCCAACCGAAAGAAAACGGCCACCTGGCTGACGGTGCACCCCAACACCGTCGACTACCGCTTGAAGCGAGTCGAACAGCTCACCGGGCTCGATCCGATGAAGCCGTCCGGGCTCAGACGGTTGCATGCTGCCTTGATCGCCGACCGCCTGGAGGCACGTCGTGTTCCGGTGGGCGAGCGATCACTGTGACCGTGTCGGACGGCGCGGTGCTCGCAGCATCGGCGGCGCTCGATTCGGTGGAGTCCGTGGCTGCGATGTTCCAGCCGGTCGTCGAACTGTCCACAGGAACAGTCGTCGGATACGAGGCCCTGGCGAGGTGGCCCTCGCCGAGCCTCGCTCTACCCGAAGACGTGTTCGCTCTCGCTCGAGAACGCGGCATGGTGGGTCGCGTCGACGTCGCGTGCCGGGCGGCGGCGCTCCGGGCGGCGCGCGAGCGCTCGTACTCGCGTCGGGTTCGCTTCTTTCTCAACATCGAGCCGGGGTGCTTCGTCGACGAACGCGATGTCGACACCCACCTCGATGCGATCGGCGACGATCTGGACGTCGTCCTCGAAATCACCGAGAGAGATCTCGACCGAAACGTTCCGATGTTGATGGCGCTGGTTCGAGGAGCGCGGGCCCGCGGAATGGCGGTAGCCATGGACGACGTCGGTGCGACGCCTGCGACGTTGCATCTGTTGGCTTCGGTCGCGCCGGACATCGTCAAACTCGACGCGTCGATCGTCCGGTCACCGTATCGGTCGCGCGCCGCGATGAGGCAGGTGCGCGACTACGTCCGGTCCAGCGACGCAGTTCTGTTGGCCGAGGGAATCGAAACCACCAGGCATCTGCGTCGTGCAACGGCCTTGGGAGCAACGCTCGGTCAGGGCTGGATGTTCGGCCGCCCGATGCCTCTGCCGAATCCATCGGTCTGACCGTTCGGCCGGGAACCGACAACGACGAACCCCGCACCCTCGACGGCCTGTGGGCCGGGGTGCGGGGTTCGGATGCTTCCGATTCGGAAGATCAGTTCGTGAACTTGTCCTTGATGTTGCCTGCGGCGTCCGAGACGTCGTCGCCGACCTGCTTGGTCTTGCCCGACGCCTGATCCGTTGCGCCCTCGGCAGCAAGATCGTCGTTGTCGGTCTTGTGGCCGATCTTTTCCTTGGCTTCGCCCACGAGCTCTTCTGCCTTGTGCTTTGCCTTGTCGATGAAATCAGCCATGTGAACTCCTCGAAATCGATTGTTCGTTCCGTGCCCGAGAGCTATACCCGCGATCGGACACAGTAATCATGGGTGGACCGTGCGGATTGTGCCGACGTGATCCGGGTAACCGGGACCCATGGATTCAGAGACCGACAACCCGTCCGCCCCAGACATGCAGTCGCCCGAGCATCGGCGCCCGAGTGGTGTGGACGACGCGACCGTTGCTGCGGCGGGGAAACTGTCCGAGGCACTCGAATGCGTCGAGCGTGCCCGGGGCCACCTCTATTCGTTTCATCAATTGATGGGGCACTCCGACCTGCTGTTGGGAGAGGCTGTGGACGCGCTCGCCGATGCCGGCCACGCCACGATCTCGCAGCGTATCGACGCGGACATGATCGGCCGCAACATCGCGCCGGGACGCTGGACGTTTCAGCTCGTCGAGGAATTCGACGACGGCTATTGGGGTCCGCTTCGCGAACATGACCGGGCGGTGCGAGACGAGCTGATGGATGGGCGTCGCCACGTATTCGAGGCCGAGATGAAGGAACGGCGTCGGACCCACGGACGCAGCGGGCACGAGGCGAGACCGGCCGACTGACGCCGATCGGACAAAGAAAAGCACCGATCTCGCCGGCGAACGGCGAGATCGGTGCTTTGCGGTGAGTCTCTAGCCTGCCTTTTGCGCGGCGTCGACCTCACTGGATGCGTTCGCGGTGGAGAGCTGGCCGCCCGAGTTCTCCAGGTGTGCCCGCACGAACCAGTGGAAGAGTTCGAGCTGCGCACTCTGTCCGATGAGCATGTCCTCGGTGACGGGGTCGATCTCGCCGACCTCTTCGATGTTCTTGCGAGTGGTCTCGATGACTCCGGTGTAGACGAGGTCGAGTGCTCCGAGGTGCTCGATGGCCGTCGCGCGACCGATCGAGTAGTCGTCCCAGCTGCGCTCGGAGACGATGGTGCCCGGTGTGCCCTTTGCCGAGGAGCCGAGGGTCGCGATGCGCTCGGCGACGTCGTCCGCGAAACCGCGAACCGCTTCGACCTGAGGATCGAGCATCTCGTGAACCGAGATGAAGTTGGGTCCGACGACATTCCAGTGAATGTGCTTGAGAGTCAGATGAAGATCGTTGTAGGCGTTCAGTCGATCCTGAAGGATCGCGGCGACGCGCGCGCCCACTTCCGAGGTGAGTCCGGGAACGGTGTACGAGTTCTTTTCAGCCATGTGCATGGTTTGCCCCATCCCCCCGGAACACAAACATGCCCCGCCGAATCGAATTCGGCGGGGCACGAGTGGTGAGCGGCTAGGACTTGTCGAGTCGCGTTGAATCCGTGCCCGACGTTCCGGTCGTCGAGGTGCCGGCCGAGGAGGTTCCGTCCGTCGGCTCGACGATCGGGCTGTCGGCAGCGACTTCGGCGATCACGTCCGCACTGTCCTCCTCCGGAGGATTCTTCAGGCTCAGGATGATCGAGCCTGCCAGGACCACGATGATGACCACCAGGCTGACCAGCGAGGGGATCTCGGGGATCGACGTGCTGATCACCTTGTGTCCGGCCTGGAGGATCAGCTTGACGCCGATGAAGGCGAGGATGATCGCCAGTCCCTTGGACAGGTAGTGGAACTTCTCGAGCAACCCTGCGAGCAGGAAGTACAGCGCGCGAAGGCCGAGGATGGCGAACGCGTTCGAGGAGTAGACGATGAACGGGTCGTCGGTCACGGCGAGGACGGCGGGAACGCTGTCGACGGCGAACACCAGGTCGGCGGCTTCGATTGCGACCACGACGGCGAGAAGTGGCGTGGCCACCCGCTTGCCGGCTTCCTTGACGAAGAACTTGGTACCGGAGTACTCGTCTTGGACCGGGATGATCTTGCGCAGCAAACGAACCGCGATCGAGTTGCCCGGGTCGTACGACTCCTCCTCGTCCTTCATCAGCTTGTAGGCGCTGTAGAGCAGGATGGCCGCGAAGACGAACAGAACGGCAGCGAACTTGCTGACGATGGCCACACCTGCAGCCAGGAAGATCGCGCGGAAGACCAGGGCACCGATCACACCGAAGAACAGCACGCGGTGCTGATACTCACGGGGAACCTTGAAGTAACCGAAGATCAGTGCGAAGACGAACAGATTGTCGACGGACAGACTCTTCTCGAGCAACCAGGCCGTCGTGTATTCGACTCCCGCCGTGGTTCCCAAGGTGAAGAACACCACGATGCCGAAGATGATGGCCACGCCGACCCACAGTGCGCTCCACCATGCGGCTTCCTTGAAACCGATGATGTGGGCACCGCGGTGCGCCAGCAGGTCGATGGCCAACAGGATGAGGACGACGGCACCGAATGCCGCCCATGCCCACCACGGGACGACGTTCATGAACGGCCACCTCTACTCGTGAATTTGCTGCCGAGTTGCTTCAACTTCGCCTGATTCTCGGGCTTGGTCGCGTACCGACGCGCCTGGTCGATCATCTTCTTGCCCTGTGGGCTGCGAGCGAACGATGTCAACTTCTGTGTCAACGACGCCATCTGTCACACGCTCCTTTTCGTTCTCGTCTGTCTTCGTCTTACCGGTGTTCCGGCCGTGCGTTCGGGCCTCGGCGGAAAACTTCGGGTCATTCCGCAACTACTCCAGTGTGACTGTTCGCTTTCCTGCAGGCATGGTCGTTTTGCGGACACGTTTCGACCGATTTCGTTGCCGGGTTACGGCAACCTCGGCGGCCCCGATGTGTCACGAGGACGAACGAACCTCGGGCCAGTCGAGCAGCTTCGCCCCGAGCACCGCTGTGTGCAGGGCGAACGCCTCGACCGGGTTGCCCACATTCTGCCCGGTCAAATCCTTGATTCGGGACAATCTGTAGGTGACGGCCCGCACCGACAGGTGCATGCGGCGTGCAGTCGACGCGGTGTTTGCGCCCGTGTCGAAGTACGCCTGCAAGGTTTCCAGCAATGGACCCGCTCCGCCTCGCGCGCCCAGCAACGGCGTCAGCAACGTGTCGACCAGATCGGCGATCGCCGCGCGATCGCTGATCAGAACGCGATAGACGAGCAGATCCCGAGCATCGACCACGGGCGCGTCCAGTCCGAGCGAGGACGCCAGATCGAGGGCATCGAGCGCTTCCCGGTACGACGCCGCCACACCGACCGCACCGCTGCGGGCACGGCCGACCCCGATCTGAGTCCGGCCGTATTCTCCTCTGCGCCGAAGATCGACCGATTCCCTCGAGACCGGTGCCGACGACGTGGTGAGGACGCGCCCCACCCGGGTCAGTACATGGTCGACGGCCTCGAGATCGGGAGCCGGGAACACCAGGATCAACCGGCCCTGCTTGGTGGCGACGAGCAATTCCGCGTCGCCCTTGCTGCCCTGCACGCTGCGCTCGACGAGGCCGATGGCAGAACTGGCGTCGGTGAACGGCTTGGACGACGTCACCACCGCTACGACGTGCGGACTCGACAGATCGAGCCCGAACGTCTGCGCTCGCCCGAGCACCCCGGCGACGTCGGAGGTGCCCGAGAGCAGATCGTCGACGAATTCGCGGCGTGCCAGAACCTCGGCTCTGACGAGAGTTCTGCGGGCGAGCTGAAATCCTTCGGCCAGTTCGGCCACCGCGTCGTCGACGGCGCGCAGCATCACCTCGCCCGCCGTGACGACCCCGGCCGGGTCGTCGGCGGCTGCGACCACCGCGGGCAGCTCGCGCCACAGCCGCCACGCGGAGGTCAGGTACAGGTCGAGCAACGCGCGCAGGGCAACGCCCGCGCGCGCCGCGGCGTCCCCCTGCGAGCGAAACTCGCGCAGCTGTGCCCGGCTCAGTGGGACACCCGCGTCCACGGCGTCGGTGAGGACGTCGAGGAAGCTGCCCAGGAGTGCCACGTCGAGCCCGCCGGCATCGGCAGCGGCCCGGGCAGCGACCGAGTCGAGCGGTAGCGCATCCCGCTGTGTGGCCATCTGTTCTCGTGTCTCCCATCCGACTGAAGGTCAATGGTAGGCATCGCGGCGTCGGTGGTGAAACGGATCGCTGTCCGCGTCTTCCGATTGCGCGGCGTGTTCGACGTGCAAGAGCCGGTATCCGGGAGCACAATCACCCGATCCGCACAGTTCGTATCCACGTTGGGAGTGTCGGCCATGACCTCGTCGAACAGGCCTGCAGCGAGTCTGCGGTCGCAGTTGCTTCGCAAGAAACCGATCGTGGATGCAGAGCAGCAGACCGGGGGCTTGCAACGAACCATCGGCACCTTTCAGCTGACGATGTTCGGCGTCGGTGCGACCATCGGAACCGGCATCTTCTTCGTACTGTCGCTCGCGGTTCCCGAAGCCGGTCCCGCAGTGGTGCTCTCGTTCCTGGCCGCGGGTATCGCGGCCGGTCTCGCGGCTATCTGTTACGCCGAAATGGCATCGGCGGTACCGGTTTCGGGCTCGACCTACTCCTATGCCTACGTGACGATGGGCGAGGTGGTCGCGATGGGCGTCGCGGCCTGCCTGTTGCTCGAGTACGGAGTGTCCAGTGCTGCCGTCGCCGTCGGGTGGAGCGGGTACCTCAACGAGCTGTTGAACAACCTGTTCGGGTTCACGATCCCGCACGCGCTGTCCGCTGCGCCGGGTGACTCCGATCCCGGCATCATGAATTTGCCTGCAGTCGTACTGATCGTGCTGTGCGCCGTTCTGCTCATTCGCGGTGCGAGCGAGTCGGCGGCCGTCAACGCAGTCATGGTCGTCATCAAACTCGGTGTGTTGGCCCTGTTCGCGATCGTCGGATTCACCGCCTTCGACTCCGGCAACTTCTCGGACTTCATGCCGTTGGGCGCAGCAGGGGTGACGGCGGCCGCCGGCACGATCTTCTTCTCGTTCATCGGACTCGACGCGGTGTCCACCGCGGGCGACGAGGTGAAAGATCCGCAGAAGACCATGCCGCGCGCCATCATCGCGGCGCTGATCGTCGTCATCGTGTTCTATCTCGTGGTGGCCGTGGCCGCCCTGGGAACTCAGCCCTGGACCGACTTCGCCGGCCAGGAGGAAGCCGGGCTGGCGGAGATCCTGCGGAACGTAACCGGGCAGGCCTGGCCGGCAACGATTCTGGCCGCAGGTGCGGTCATCTCGATCTTCTCGGTGACCCTGGTGACGATGTACGGGCAGACTCGCATTCTGTTCGCCATGGGCCGAGACGGCATGTTGCCGAAAGCGTTTGCCAAAGTCAGTCCGCGCACGCACACCCCGGTCAACAACACGATCGTGGTCGCGGTGATCATCTCGATTCTCGCTGCGTTCATTCCGCTCGACAAGCTGGCCGATCTGGTGTCGATCGGTACCCTCGTCGCGTTCATCGTCGTGGCGATCGGGGTGATCGTGCTTCGTCGGACGATGCCGGACCTGGAGCGTCCGTTCAAGGTGCCGGGCTATCCGGTGACTCCGGTGTTGTCGATCGCCGCGTGCGTGTACATCCTGTCCGGTCTGCGGTGGACCACGTGGTTCTGGTTCGGCCTCTGGCTCGCCGTGGTTCTCGCGTTCTATTTCCTGTGGGGTCGGCATCATTCGGCGCTCCGATCGGTTGGAAAGGACGCGGAATGAGCGTTCTGATCGCCTTCGCGCCGGGAAAAGGCAGTGTCGGTGCTCTCGATCTCGGTGCCCAACTCGCTCGGTCGTCGGGCGGCGACATCGATGTGGCGACGGTGGTGCCCAAGCCGTGGTCGACGCCGTCGATGGCACGGGTGGATGCCGAATTCGCGGATTGGGCGGCGGCGACGGCAGCCGAATCGGAGGCGAAGGCGCGGCACTACCTGGAGGACCGGGCTCCCGACATCACCGCATCGTTCCATCGCTTGGCACACCGATCGGTGTCGACGGCGTTGACCGAAGCGGCCGAGAGCATCTCGGCCTCGGTTCTGGTGCTCGGCTCCTCGGGCGACGGCGCTCTCGGACAGGTGGTCGTCGGGTCGACCGCAGACAAGCTGCTGCACTCGTCCCCGGTGACGGTTGCCCTCGCTCCGCGCGGCTACCGCATGCGCGAACGCGCCACTCTGACGCGGATCACCTGCGCCTTCTCCGGTGACAGCGAGGCCTCGCGCGTGGTGGGACCCACCGCGGAACTGGCTCGGGCTGCGGGCATTCCACTGCGCTTGGCCTCGTTCGTCGTTCGCGGGGCGACGATGTACCCGCCCGAGATCGGACTGCGCGCCGAGGACGACGTTGCCGCCGAACTCGCCCGAGGGCTGAGTGCGGCGCTGACCGCTGCGGTGGACGACGCTGTCGCGGTGGGACTCCCGGCGGACCAGGTCACGACGGAGTTGGCCTCGGCAGGCAGTTGGCGCGAGGCCCTCGACGAAGTGCAGTGGCAGGACGGTGAGGTGCTGACCATCGGATCGTCCGGGCCGCTGGGGCCGATCGCTCGGGTGTTCCTCGGGTCGCGGGCCACCAAGATCATCCGTCATTCGCCGGTGCCGATCCTGGTGCTGCCGCGTCGGTGACGGTTTATCGGTTGAGGGCCAGCACCGAGAGCAGTTCGTAGGCCACGTGAGCCGCGGCGATGCCGGTGATTTCGGCGTGGTCGTACGCGGGTGCGACCTCGACGATGTCGGCACCGACCACGTTCAGGCCGACCAGTCCGCGCAAGGTGTTGAGCAACTCCCGGGACGTCATGCCACCGGCCTCGGGCGTGCCGGTACCGGGCGCGTGCGCCGGGTCGAGAACGTCGATGTCGACCGAGACGTAGACCGGACCGCCGTCGAGTCGTCTGCGCATCCTCTCGACGATGCTGGCCACCCCGTCGACCTCGTAATCGTCGGAGCGAATCACCTGGAAGCCGAGCACCCGATCGTCCTCGAGATCCTGCTCGCTGTAGAGCGGGCCGCGAATGCCGATGTGCTGTGAGCGTTCCAGATCGATCAGACCTTCTTCGCTGGCTCGTCGGAACGGGGTGCCGTGAGTGTAGGGAGCACCGAAGTACGTGTCCCAGGTATCGAGGTGGGCATCGAAGTGCAAGACCGCTATCGGCCCGTGATCACGCGCGAGCGACCGCAGGATCGGCAGTGCGATGGTGTGGTCACCGCCGAGGGTGAGAACCGACGAGCCGTCGGCGCGCAGGTCGGTCACCGCGTCGTGCACCGTGTTCAGAGCCTCGGTGATGTCGAAGGGATTGACCCCGATGTCGCCGAAGTCCGCGACTTGTTGACGGGCGAAGGGCGACACCTTCAGCGCAGGGTTGTACGGCCGCAACAGTTTCGAGGCCGCTCGGATGTGACCCGGGCCGAAACGTGCGCCGGGGCGGTAGCTGACGCCGGAATCGAACGGGACACCGAGGACGGTCACGTCGGCCCGAGACACCTGGTCGAGTCGGGGCAGCCGGGCGAAGGTGGTCGGCTCGGCGAAGCGGGGGACCTTGGTGGCGTCGACCGGACCGATCGGTGGGTGCTCGGGATTGCTCGGGTTCATCGAGAATTCCTTCCGAAGTGGGGTGACGGGTCGACCAGGTCGCCCGGCAAGCGTTACTCTGATGCACGGTCTTGTCAACATGAGTTTCCTGAGAGGCGAGAACGGTGTCGGTGGCTTCGCAGGTCGACAACGACGCGCCGCGTATCGGCGCGCGGCTGAGAGAGGCGCGCCAGAAGAAGCGGTTGACGCTCGACGCGCTCGCCGATACCTGCGGGGTGACCAAGGGGTACCTGTCCAAACTCGAACGAGATCAGGTGAACGCCTCGGTGGCGTCGCTGGTTCGCGTCTGCGCGGCCCTGGACGTACCGGTCGGCTCCCTGTTCGACGACGCCCCGTCCGGCGAGGTGGTCCGCGCACAGTCGTTACCGCGCATCATGTTCGGCGGTGAGGCGATGACGGAGTACCTACTGACCCCGGTGGGGGAGCGTCGCGTGCAGGTGCTGTTGGGCCACATCGACGATGGCGGCGGGAGCGGAGCCGAGGCGTACACCCTTCCGCTCGACGTCACTTTCGTGCACGTGATCGAGGGTGAGTTACGGGTGACCTTCGAAGCCGAGGCGGACGGCACGTTCGCGGGTGAGGAGGTACTGCTCGGTCCCGGAGATGCGTTCACCTTCTCGCCGCGGCGCAGGCACAGCTTCCGTACCGAAGGCAGCGGCGGCGCTCGAGTTCTCTGGGTGCTGGCACCGGCGCTGCCCGAGGAGTTGGCAATGAGGAAACAGGAGTTGCATCGATGACGATCACCGTATCGCTCTTCCAAGGCCCCGAACTGGCCGGCGACGTCGACGCCAACCTCGCGGCACTCGACGACGCCGCCATGCGAGCGGCCGCAGCCGGCGCGTCGATCCTGGTGACCCCGGAGATGTCGGTCAGCGGATACGACATCGGCGATCTCGTGCTCCAACGAGCCGAACCGTTCGACGGGCCGATCTTCGAGAGGGTGGCGGCAATCGCTCGATCTCGCTGCGTCGCAATCGTCTACGGGTATCCCGAACGCACTCGTTCGGAGATCGGCGGCGACACGGTGTTCAATGCGGTGCAGGTGGTCGATGCATCAGGACGGTCGGTGGCGCGCTACCGCAAGACCCACCTGTTCGGTGAACTCGATCGCGCTCACTTCTCGCCTGGACCGGACCTGTTGGTGCAGTTCGACTTCGGCGGTCTGCGCTGCGGTCTGCTCACCTGCTACGACGTCGAATTCCCGGAAACCGTTCGTGCGCACGCCGACGCCGGAACGCAGTGGTTGATCGTTCCGACCGGCCTGATGACCCCGTTCGAGATCATCGCAACACACGTCGTCCCGACACGGGCGTACGAGAGCCAGCTGTTCGTCACCTACGTCAACCGCTGTGGCACCGAGACGAGTCTGACGTACTGCGGACTGACCTGCGCCGTCGCGCCGGACGGCACCGACCTTGCGCGCGCCGGTGCGCACGAACAACTTCTGACGGTGGATCTGGATCCGGCCGAGCTCGCTCGATCCCGCGCCGTCAACACGCATCTGGCCGATCGCCGCCATGACCTCTACCCGACAGGGTCCTCGCGGCCCGAGCAGGAGACCGACCGATGAGCACACCCGTCACCCCGGACAGCGCAATCGAATCCGAGGACGACCAGCCGCTGACGATGTTCGGCCCGGACTTTCCGTTCGCGTACGACGATTACCTCGCGCATCCGGCCGGCCTGGGACGTGTTCCCGACGCGGCCCTCGGTACCCGGGTCGCGGTGATCGGCGGCGGATTGGCAGGCATGGTCGTCGCTCGCGAACTACTCGAGCTCGGTTTGGAACCCGTTGTGTACGAATCGGATCGAATCGGTGGCCGGATGCGGTCGGTGCCGTTCGAGGGGCATCCAGGAGTGGTGGCCGAAATGGGTGCGATGCGGTTTCCGCCGTCGTCGACCGCGCTGTTCCACTACCTCGACGCCGTCGGACTCGACACCACACCGTTTCCGAATCCGCTGGCCGAGGTGACGCCCAGTACGGTGATCGATCTCAAGGGTGAGAGCTACTACGCACGCAAACTCGATGATCTTCCACCGGTGTTCGCCGAGGTCGCCGAGGCGTGGAACCGAACGCTGGAGGACCACGCCGAACTGATTCCGTTGCAGCGTGCGATCCGCAAGCGGGACGTGGCCGAGATCAAACGAATCTGGAACGAGCTGATCGTGAAGTTCGACGATCAGACCTTCTACGGTTTTCTTGCCGCCTCCGAACACTTCTCGTCGTTTCGGATGCGGGAGTTGTTCGGCCAGGTCGGTTTCGGAACGGGCGGATGGGACACCGATTATCCCAACTCGATCCTCGAGATCCTTCGCGTCGTCATCACGGCAGCGGACGACCACCACCGCGGAATCGTCGGAGGTTCAGAGCAACTGCCGATGCGGCTGTGGACCGACTCGCCGGCAAACATGGCCCACTGGCCCGCCGGCACGTCGGTGGCCTCGCTGAACGGCGGCACCACGATGTCGCGCGTCACCGAGATCAGGCGCACCGACGGCGGCACCACGATCCACGACGACCGCGGCAACATCCGCACCTACGCCGCCGCCGTCGTGACCGCTCAGAGCTGGATGTTGTTGAGCAACATCAGGTGTGACGACGATCTGTTCCCCATCGACCACTGGACCGCCATCGAACGGACCCACTACATGGGGTCGACCAAGGTGTTCGCGCTCGTCGATCGACCGTTCTGGAAGGACAAGGATCCGGTCACCGGCCGCGATCTGGTGAGCATGACTCTGACCGACCGAATGAGCCGCGGCACGTATCTGCTCGACCAGGGCGAGGGCCGTCCCGGACTGATCTGCCTGTCGTACACGTGGTCCGACGACTCGCTCAAGCTACTGGCCCTCGACCCCACCGAACGCATGAACATCATGCTGCGATCGCTCGAGGAGATCTATCCCGGTGTCGATTTCCGCAGCCACATCATCTCCACACCGGTGACGTTGTCCTGGGAGACCGAACGTGACTTCATGGGTGCCTTCAAAGCCAACCTGCCGGGCCACTACCGCTACCAGGAAAGGTTGTTCACGCATTTCGTCCAGCACGAGCTCGACCCACGACATCGAGGCATCTTCCTTGCCGGCGACGACATCTCGTGGACTGCAGGCTGGGCCGAGGGTGCCATTCACACCGCACTGAATGCGGTGTGGGGCGTCGTGCATCACCTGGGCGGCACGTCGGCACCCGGTAACCCGGGACCTGGCGATGTCTTCGACGCCATCGCGCCGCTTCGGTTGGGTGACTAGCGCTTCGGTCGCAGCGGCCGGGGGGAGCGCTCGTCGAACACGAACAGCGCCAGCGCGATGGTCAGCATGAGGGCAACAATCCAGATCGCCCGCAGCCCGAACAGCTCGACCGCGACTGCGCCGATCAGTGCCCCGCCGAAGAATCCGGAGATCACTGCGCCGAACCGTCGGGCGCGCGTTCCGGCCTCCAGATCGTGTTCGACCACCCGATGAAATGCGGCCATCGCCATGCTGCGGAGATTCCCGGTCGTCATGGTGGTGTTGAACGGCGAATCCACCAGCACGCGAAAGGTGGTCACCTGCACGCCGGCGACGTGAGCGAGGATCACCGAGACCACGGCGTCGGGGACGGTCGCCGGCAGAAAACCGACGACGAGGACGACCAGGATCTCGAACACCAGCACTGCCCGTACCGGTCGTCGCACGATCTTCGCCACCGCGGGCAACGCGATGAACTCCGCGGTCGCAACTCCCAGCACGAAGGCCGCCAGCGGAGGCAGAAAAGCCAGCGCCTCGACCCACCGACCGCCGGCGACATCGACCCCGAGCAGCACCACGTTTCCGGTCTGCGCGCCGGCGAACACGCCGCCGCGGGTGATGTAGGTGTACGCGTCGAGGAATCCACCGACCGCCGCCAGCAGTACTCCGAGCCGAACCGATTTTGCGGTCGCGACGGCGATGTGGGGCTGCGGCGTGGTCACCGACCGAGCTTGGCACACAGGCATGCGGTCACGAGCGCATTCACGCCTGTACCGCAAGGAGTACGAGCAACAATTCCGCTCGCACCCGCGCCGATGTCAGATCGACCGCGAGCAACTCCTCGCAGCGAGTGATCCGGTTTCGCAGGGTGTGCCGGTGGACGGCGAGATGCGTCGCAGCAGTCTCCCAATGCCCGTTGGCCTCGAGAAAGGCCCGGAGCGAGCCGACCAGATCCGCGGTGTGGGTGCGGTCGTACTCGGCCAGCACCGAGATGGTGACGGCCGCCATGGCGCGCAACGACTCCTGGACCGGTTCGGCGGCGAGCAGCATCGATCCGGTGAATTCGACGACGCGATCGTTCGACCCGGCCGCAGCACACGCGAGCGACGCCTGCTTCGACGCCACGGCGGCATCGGCGATGTGGTGGCTGGAGCTGAGGCCGACATACACCGATCGGGGCAGTGAATCGAGCAGGTGTGCAACGAAATCGGAGTCGTCCGTCGCGCGTAACAACACCACGGCTCCGGTGTCGGTCTTCCGGGCGAACGTCGGACGGGCCCGGGAGCGACATTCCACATCGATCGCCTCGACTATGCGTGCCGACGGTCCGCGTAGCACCGCCACCCTGATCCGCGAGTCGTCGTCGGCGGCCTCGGCGAGATAGCTCGGCACCTGTGTGTCGTCGGGGGAGGGCAGGTGCCCGTCGAGCAACAAACCGAGAGCCAGCGTGTTGAGCCGGGACTGCTCGGCGCGCAGCCGCGTGGGCTTTTCGAGTTCGAGAGTCACCAGCGACACGGCATGCCCGAGCAGGATCTGTTCGATGCCCGTCACCGGACCCGTCGTGCGAATGGCGAGAAAACTCGATGCTCCGCCGGAGGCCGCGACGGAATGCAGGGTGACGGTGCAGCCGGGTTCGCTGACCGACACGGTGGCCGGCGACGCAGACGGTCGAATGCTCCGCGCAATCTGGCGGGAACTCTCGACGAGGTCGGCTGCCGCTGCCGGATGGAACGATTCGGTTCGGTTGCCGATCAGTGCCACCGATGTCGAGGTGGCGACGGCCAGCTCACGGACGATCGCGTCGACGCCGCCGTGCAGGGCCGCCCGCGTGATTCGGGTCTGCACCGAGGCGGCGCGCAGTACCTGCTCGTACTCCTGCTCGGCGATCCGCTTCATGACCGATCTGATGACGGCGGCGAACGGGGTGTCGTAGGGAACCTCCACGACGGGAAGTCCGACCTCCTCGGCGGCGTCGAGCAGATGGCGGGGAACAGTGCTGTGGGACAACCCGACTCCGAATCCCAGGCAGGCGACACCAGCGGCGGCCAGTGTGCGGACGTACGCGCCGAGTGCCGGACCGTCGGAGTCGAATCCCAGTCCTGTCGTCAGGATCAGTTCGCCGCCGGACAACCACGGACTTGGATCGGTGAGTTCGGTCGCCTGCGCAAAGGTGATGGGTGAAGGACTGCGCTCGGGCCCGCCGCGGTGACTCAGGCGGAGGTGTTGCTGTCTCAGCAGCCAGGACATCTCGATGCTCACCGAACGAACTGTAACGCCCTGGCTGCCGAATTGGAGTGCAATCGAACCCTGGGGTGTACACAATGGCACCGGACTTTCGGGTGGGAGCGGTCGCATACTGACTCGACCAGCCCACACGAAAGGTGCGACCATGGCCTCGATCGAGTACCGACTTCCGCAGGAACGCAGGATCGTCACCGCCTTCCCCGGGCCGAAATCGGCGGCGCTGGCACAGCGCCGCAAGGCCGTCGTGGGTGCAGGGGTGGCGTCGACGCTGCCGGTGTACGTGGCCGATGCCGACGGTGGCGTTGTGGTCGACGTCGACGGGAACTCGCTGATCGACCTCGGGGCCGGAATCGCCGTGACGACAGTCGGTGCATCCAACCCGGCAGTCGTTGCCGCCGTGCAGGATCAGGTCGCGCACTTCACCCACACGTGCTTCATGATCGCACCGTACGAGGGTTACATCGAGGTCGCCGAGAAGCTGGCCGAGCTGACGCCCGGCGATCACGACAAGCGCAGCGTCCTGTTCAACAGCGGTGCCGAAGCCGTCGAGAACGCGGTCAAGATCGCGCGGCACGCCACCGGACGCTCCGCTGTCGTCGTGTTCGACCACGCGTACCACGGTCGCACCAACCTGACGATGGCACTGACCTCGAAGTCGATGCCGTACAAGAGTGGATTCGGACCGTTCGCTCCCGAGATCTACCGCGCTCCGATGTCGTATCCGTTCCGCGAAGGTCTGAACGCCGACGGTTCCGCGGTCACCGGTGCTCAGGCTGCGGCGAGGGCGATTTCCGTCATCGAAAAGCAGGTCGGCGCAGACAATCTCGCGGCCATCCTGATCGAGCCTATTCAGGGTGAGGGCGGCTTCGTCGTGCCTGCCGAAGGATTCCTGCCTGCACTGGCGAACTGGGCGCGGGAGAACGGCGTAGTGTTCATCGCCGACGAGGTGCAGTCCGGATTCACCCGCACCGGAGCTTGGTTCGCGAGCGAGCACGAAGGCGTCGTGCCGGACCTGATCACCATGGCCAAGGGCATCGCAGGTGGTATGCCGCTGGCCGCCGTCACCGGCCGTGCCGATCTGATCGACGCCGTGCACCCCGGTGGACTCGGCGGCACCTACGGCGGCAACCCGGTGGCCTGCGCCGCGGCCATCGCATCCATCGAGCAGATGGAGACGCTCGACCTCAATGCCCGTGCCCGCGACATCGAACGCACCGTGTCCGAGCGACTGAACGCGTTGGCGTCCGAGCTCGGCATCATCGGCGACGTGCGTGGCCGCGGAGCCATGCTCGCGATCGAGCTCGTGGTGCCCGGTGGACGTGAGCCCAATCCCGAGGCCACCAAAGCGGTTGCGGCCGCGGCACTCGAGGCCGGGGTGATCGTGCTGACGTGCGGTACCTACGGCAACGTCATCCGCCTGCTGCCGCCCCTGGTGATCTCCGACGAGCTGCTGGACGACGCGCTCACCGTCCTCGAAGGCGCGCTTCGCACTGTGGCACAGGGGAACTGACATGTCGGCCCACGATCTGATCTCCTCGCTGCCCACCGATCTGTGGCTCGGTGGTGAGCAGACCCCGTCGGCGTCGGGTGGCCGATTCTCCGTACTGAACCCGGCGACCGGCGAAGAACTCACCACCGTCGCCGACGCCACCGCGGCCGACGGCGTCTCCGCGCTCGATCTGGCCGCTGCGGCGCAACCGCTGTGGGCGGCGACGCCCGCTCGTGAGCGAGCAGAGATTCTGCGGCGTGCGTTCGATCTGCTGCAGGAGCGCGCGGACGACTTCGCTCTGCTGATGACCCTCGAAATGGGAAAGTCGTTGGTGGAAAGCCGCGGTGAGGTGACCTACGGCGGCGAATTCCTGCGCTGGTTCAGCGAGGAAGCCGTTCGGATCGGTGGCCGGTTCACCCCCGCGCCTGCGGGCAACGGCCGAATCATGGTGACCAAGGTGCCCGTCGGCCCGGTGCTGGCCATCACGCCGTGGAACTTTCCGCTGGCGATGGGTACCCGTAAGATCGGCCCCGCACTCGCGGCGGGCTGCACCGTCATCGTCAAACCGGCCGAGGACACCCCGTTGACGATGCTGCTGCTCGGGCAGGTGTTCGCCGACGCCGGGTTGCCCAGTGGGGTGCTCTCGATCCTTCCGGCCTCCGACGCGGCGGCGGTCACCGGACCGTTGATGGACGACCCGAGACTGAGGAAGGTCACGTTCACCGGATCGACCGGCGTGGGAAAGCTGTTGGTGCGCAACGCAGCCGACCGCCTCCTGCGGACGTCGATGGAGCTCGGCGGCAACGCTCCGTTCATCGTGTTCGACGACGCGGACATCGATGCGGCCGTCGACGGGGCGATGCTCGCCAAGATGCGCAACGGCGGAGAAGCATGCACGGCGGCCAACCGTCTGTACGTCGCGAACTCGGTGCGGGAGGAATTCACCACGAAACTGACCGCGCGGATCGAGGCCCTGACGGTCGGTGCGGGTGACCGAGAGGGCACCGACATCGGGCCGCTCATCAACGACAAGCAGCGTAGAACGGTCACCGCACTGGTGGACGATGCAGTGGCCAAGGGTGCCCGGGTACGCACCGGAGGTACGACGCCCGAGGGACCCGGATTCTTCTACGCGCCGACGGTGCTCGACCGAATCCCCGCGGACGCGAATCTGTTGCAGGACGAGATTTTCGGCCCGGTGGCAGCGATCATCGGATTCGACACCGAGGACGAGGCAGTGGCCGCAGCCAACGACACCCGGTACGGATTGGTGGCCTACTTCTACACCGAGAACCTCGACCGTGCCCTGCGGGTATCGGCAGCACTGGACACCGGCATGGTCGGGGTCAATCGAGGTGCCATCTCGGACGCGGCTGCTCCCTTCGGTGGCGTCAAGGAATCGGGCTTCGGCCGCGAGGGCGGGTCCGAAGGCATCGAGGAATACCTCGAGACGAAGTACATCGCGCTTCGGTAGTCCTGCACGTGTCGCTCCACTCCTCGACCGTCAGTGCGGGAATTCCCGATCGACGGCCGGAAGTGGAGCGATACGTGCCGGTGCGTTCTCAGCCCTTGGCGGCCGTGATCCGGTCTTCGGCCAGACGATCGGCGGCGGCTCCCAGCAGAATGCCCTCCGCACGCGCGATGGCGAAGATGCCGGTTACGGTGTCGCGGATCTTCCCGATCGTGGCCATCACCTCGGCCGAATCCTTGCCGCGCAGTTCGCCTTCCACCTGGATCAGGCCGCCGGCGTTGGCGACGTAGTCCGGTACCCAGACGATTCCGCGCGCAGCCAGCATCGCTTCGACATCGGGGGTGAGGAGTTGATTGTTCGCTGCACCGCACACGATGGACGCCGACAATCGAGCCACCGACGAGGCGTCGAGCGTGGCACCCATGGCGCACGGCGCGTAGACGTCGATGTCGGCACCGATGATGTCGGATCCGATGGTGACCCCGGGGAAGTCCAGGGCGATGCGATCGAGTGCGGGTACGTAGGAGTCGCTAACGATCACCTCGGCACCGGCCTCACGAAGCAGCGCGACGAGGTCGTACCCCACCTTGCCTGCGCCCTCGACGCCGACACGCTTGCCGGTCAGATCGTCCGAGCCCCATACCGATTCGGCTGCGGCCCGAAGCGAGAGAAAGACTCCGAGTGCAGTCTGCGGGCCGCTGTCGCCGGTGCCGCCCGCGGTGGTGTTCTTGCCGACGACGTGCGCCGTCTCCTCACCGATGATGTCGAGATCGTCGCTGTTGGTCCCCACATCGCCCGCCGTGACGTAGGTCCCGCCGAGCGATTCGACGAACCGGCCGTAGGCGCTCAACAGTGTCGGGGTCTTGATGGCGTTGGGGTTGCCGATGATCACCGCTTTACCGCCGCCGAGGTCGACTCCGGCGACGGCTGCCTTGTACGTCATTCCGCGGGAGAGCCGTAGAACATCGGTCAGCGCATCCTGCTCGGATGCGTAGGGGTAGAAGCGAGTTCCGCCGAGGGCAGGACCGAGCGTCGTGGAGTGGACTGCGATGATCGCACGCAGACCGGTGTCACGATCCTGGCAGAACACGACGCGCTCGTGGGCAGAGTCGTGCGGCATGTCGGAACGATCGAAGACCCCTGCCGGCAAGGGATCGATCGAGGTGGGTACGGCGGCGGGGCGGTCGGCAACGACGGACACAGGCAGTCTCTTTCGGTGATGAGGCGGCGGTACCCGGAAATGGATGGTATCCGGGAACATGTCCGTCGAAGAGTGCCGTGAGCATGCACGCTGGTCAACCGCCGCTGCCGAGAACGTGCATGTTGCACGGTGGTGCGTTGATCGACGCGGCAGCGCTGGTCTGGCTGCTCAGCGTCGGCCCTCCTCGGCGAGCTGTTCGAGCAACGGCTTGGTGCGGTACTGGATCAACTCCGACATCGCGATGGACATGTTGGTGCGCTCGACTCCGGGGATATCGAGAATGAGACCCGCGATGCGATACAGGTCGTCGGCGTCGACGGCCGCGATGCGGATGTGCATGTCTGCGGCTCCGGACAGCCCGAACACCTCGAGCACTTCCGGGATGGTGCGCAGGTGCTCGGTCACCGCGGCCAGCGTGTGTTGATTGACCTGTGCGGTGACGAATGCCTGCAGCGGCCGCCCCAGTGACTTCGGTGGGATGCGGTGGTCGATCGGAGTGAGCGACCCCTTGTCGTCCCATCGACCGAGGCGCGCCTGGACGGTGTTCCGAGACAGTCCCAATGTGGTGGCGAGTTCGACGCCGGTGGCTCGCGGCCTCGCGCAGAGGGCGAGCAGAAGTCGAGCGTCGGTCTTGTCCAGATCGGTCATTGCGCACTTCCTGTAGCTCGGTCGTTACCCAATATTGTGCACGCTGCGCAGTTCTGAAGTCATCACTTGTGCAGGGTGGATGTCGGTGGTGTTCTTGTGAAGGACATCACATCAGGACGGAGAGTGCCACGACCATGAACACCAACTCGCTGGTTCAGCTGATCAAAGAATCGGGAACAGTGGTGCGCAACGAGACCTACTCGCCCCTTGTCGCCGATATCGACACAGCCGCGATGATGGAGATGTACCGCGATCTCGTTGTCGTCCGGCGCATCGATTCCGAGGCCACCGCACTGCAGCGACAGGGCGAACTGGGCTTGTGGGCGCCGTTGCTCGGACAGGAAGCGGCACAGGTCGGATCCGCTCGTGCACTCGACACCGAGGACTTCGTGTTCGCCAGCTACCGCGAGCACGGTGTCGCTTACTGCCGCGGAGTAGACCCCACCCAGATGCTGCGGTTCTGGCGCGGATCGACGCTGTCGGGGTGGGACCCGTACGAGTACCGCATGACGACACCGGCGATCATCGTGGGATCGCAGGGTCTGCACGCGACCGGGTACGCGATCGGCATGCAGCTCGAGGGTGCCGAGGGCGCAGCCATCACCTACTTCGGCGACGGCGCAACCAGCCAGGGTGACATTTCCGAGGCACTCGGTTTCGCCGCGAGTTTTCACGCGCCGGTGGTGTTCTTCTGCCAGAACAACCAGTGGGCCATCTCCGAACCGGTGACGGTGCAGACGAAGGCGACGATCGCCGCCCGCGGCGAGGGATACGGAATCCCGTCGGTCCGCGTCGACGGCAACGACGTTCTCGCGGTTCTGGCCGTGACCCGGGCAGCGCTGGCGCGGGCGCGTGAAGGCAGCGGCCCGACGCTCATCGAGGCCGTCACCTACCGCATGGGCCCGCACACGACCTCGGACGATCCGACGCGGTACCGCTCGGGTGCCACCGACGACGAGTGGCGCGCCAAGGATCCGATCGACCGAATCGAGAAGCTGCTCAGGCGAATCGGCGTGTTCGACGACGCGTTCGCCGCCTCGGTGAAGCAGACGGCCGACGACGTGGCCGCCGAGCTTCGCCGCGGTTGCCTCGAGACCGTCGAACCGGCCGCGATGTCGGTCTTCGACAACGTCTACGCAGATCCCCACCCTCTCCTGGACGACGAGCGCGCTCGATTCGCCTCGTACCAAGCCGGATTCGAAGGAGCCATGTCATGACCACCCTGGAACGGCCCACCAGTCTTCCGTTGGGCAAGGCCATCAACGCAGGTCTGCGGCGAGCGATGGAGAACGATCCGAAAGTCCTGCTGATGGGCGAGGACATCGGCAAGCTCGGCGGCGTCTTCCGCATCACCGACGGCCTGCAGAAGGACTTCGGACCCGGCCGTGTGCTCGACATGCCGTTGGCGGAATCGGGCATCATCGGTACCGCCGTCGGTCTGGCGATGCGGGGATTCCGGCCGGTGTGCGAGATCCAGTTCGACGGTTTCATCTATCCGGCGTTCGACCAGATCGTTTCGCAGGTGGCCAAACTGCACTACCGCACCAGTGGAAACGTGAAGATCCCGATGACGATCAGAGTGCCCTACGGTGGCGGAATCGGTGCCGTCGAGCACCACTCCGAATCTCCCGAAGGGTATTTCGCGCAGACCGCAGGTCTTCGCGTCGTCACGTGCAGCAACGCTGCCGACGGCTATTCGATGATCCAGCAGGCCATCGCCAGCGATGATCCGGTGTTGTTCTTCGAGCCGAAGCGACGGTACTGGGAGAAGAGCCCGATCGACCTCGACGCCGACGCGTCGTACCCACTGCACCGAGCGCGGGTCGTCACCGAGGGCACCGACGTCACCCTCATCGCCTACGGACCACTCGTCGCCACCGCGCGCAAGGCCGCCGAAGTGGCTGCCCACGAGGGACTGTCGATCGAGGTCATCGATCTTCGCTCACTCTCGCCGATCGACTTCGAGACCATCGAGGCCTCGGTGCGCAAGACCGGACGACTGGTCGTCACCCACGAGGCCCCGGTGTTCATGGGCCTCGGCTCGGAGATCGCAGCGCGAGTATCCGAACGGTGCTTCTACAACCTCGAGGCACCGGTGATGCGCGTCGGTGGTTTCGCGACCCCGTACCCGGCGTCGAAACTCGAGAAGTTCTACCTCCCCGACGTCGACCGCATTCTCGACGCAGTCGACCGCTGCCGCTCGCACTGACCTCGCGCTCACCGACCGCCGATTTCGACCGAACAGGATTCGACGATGCCCACGATCAAGAGCTTTCCACTACCCGACCTCGGGGAGGGCCTCACCGAGGCCGACCTGCTGACCTGGCTCGTCGCGGTCGGCGACACCATCGAGCTGAATCAGAACATCGCCGAGGTCGAAACGGCCAAGGCAGCCGTCGAACTTCCGTCACCGTTCGCCGGTGTCGTTGCTGCGCTGCATGTCTCGGAGGGCGACACCGTCGAAGTCGGGGTGCCGATCATAGATATCAGGGTCGGTGCCGACAACGAGGACGGTGTGGAGTCGGAGCCCGCCGCGTCCGAGGTGGACGAGGTGGTTGCGGCCGAGGACGAGGACGAACGCGTACCGGTTCTGGTCGGCTACGGAGTGGCGAAGGAAGGCTCCAGTCGACGCGGCGGCCGTGGAACTGCAGCGGTCACCCCGACACCGACCGCGCAGAACGGAAAACCGCTGGCGGCACCGCCGGTGCGAAAGATCGCCAAGGACAACGCCGTCGACCTCGCCGACGTGCCGCCCACCGGGGACCGCGGCGACGTCACCCGCGACGATGTCGAGTCGTATCTGCACGGAGCCGACACCGCAGGGGAGCAGATCCCGTCCCGGGTCGGCCGCGAAGTGCGCACCCCGATCAAGGGAGTGCGCAAGCACACGGCGGATGCAATGGTACGCAGTGCATTCACCGCTCCACACGTCACCGAGTTCGTGACCGTGGACGTCACCGAAACCCTGACACTGCTGGAGTCCCTACGGTCCTCGGCTCACTTCGCCGACGTACGGCTGACTCCGCTGGCTCTGGTCGCCAAGGCGGTTCTCGTTGCGCTGAAATCGAATCCGTCGCTGAACTCGTCCTGGGACGAGGCAACCCAGGAGATCGTCACCAAGCACTACGTCAATCTCGGTATCGCCGCGGCGACTCCGCGCGGCCTGATGGTGCCGAACATCAAGGACGCCCACGAGCTCTCTCTGGTGGATATCGCCCGCGCGCTGTCGGAGCTGACGCGCACGGCCAAGGAGGGCAAGAGCAGTCCGGCCGATCTCGCCGACGGCACCATCACGATCACCAACGTCGGAGTGTTCGGTGTCGATGCAGGCACTCCCATCCTCAATCCCGGCGAAGCTGCCATCCTGTGCTTCGGTTCGATCCGCCGCATGCCCTGGGAACACGAGGGCGAGATCGCGTTGCGGTCCGTGACGACACTGTCACTGTCGTTCGATCATCGGCTCGTCGACGGCCAGCAGGGATCGCAATTCCTTGCGCTCGTCGGCCGGTTGCTGAGTGCTCCCATGGATATGATCGCCCTGAGCTGATGTCCCAGCTCGGCTAGAGGGAGAAACAGGTGCGAGCGTGGCCGAGGCGATCGACGAGTACTTCCTGCAGCAGGTTCGTTCGACCGGACTCAATGGGTCGGTCGTCGCCGAACCGCAGCGACTGATCCGGTACTTCGACGCGCAACTCGCGAGTCGGCATCTCGACTTCGCCGCTCGCTGGTTGCAGTCCACGGGCTCCGGCTATTACACCATCGGTTCGTCCGGCCACGAGGCCAACGCAGCTGTCGGGGCCGCGACCGAGGTGTCCGACCCGGCGTTGCTGCACTACCGCTCCGGCGGCTTCTATGCTGCACGTGCACAACAGTATCCGGGTTCGAAACCGATCCAGGATGTGCTGGCGAGTCTGGTCGCCTCGACTCGAGATCCCATGTCCGGCGGACGACACAAGGTGTTCGGGCACCCGGATCTGGGCATCGTCCCGCAGACGTCGACGATCGGTTCGCAGGTTCCACGCGCAGTCGGTCTGGCGTTCTCTCTCGGTCGCGCGAAGGCGCTGCGTCATCGCACTCCGTGGCCCGAGGATGCCATCGTGGTGTGCAGCTTCGGTGATGCCTCGGCCAACCATTCGACGACGGTGGGTGCGCTGAACTCGGCTGCGTACTGTGCGCACCAGTCGATCCCGATGCCGATCCTGTTCGTCTGCGAGGACAACGGCATCGGCATCAGTACCCGGTCGCCCAAGGGATGGATCGAGCAGTCGCTCGGCCGGTTCGCCTCGATCGAGTACCTCCGAGCCGGCGGCAGCGACCCTGTTTCGTTGATGCGCACCGTCGATGCGGCCGTCGCGGCAGTGCGGTCGGGGCGCAGGCCGGTGGTTCTGCATCTCGAGACGGTGCGGTTGATGGGCCACGCCGGCTCCGACGCCGAACTCGCGTATCGAACGAGCGCAGACATCGTCGGCGACTATGCGCGAGATCCGCTGCTGGCCAGTGCCCGTGCATTGATCGCTGCCGGAGTGCTGACTGCAGCCGACGTCGAGGGCCGGTACGAGGCGATGCGCGAGACCGTCATGTCCGAGGCCGAGGCGACGGTCCACTCACTGCGATCCGGAGCGTCGACACGCCTCGCGACCGCGGACGCGGTGATGTTTCCGCTCACCGAACGGCGACCGGGGGCGGTGGCGGCAACCGAGCGAAGCCTGCGAGCTGCGCATGGCGAGGAGCGTCTGACTCTTGCCGCGATGATCGGCAGGACGCTCACCGACGTCATGGCGGCGCGACCGGAGGTCCTCGTGTTCGGGGAGGACGTGGCGGTCAAGGGCGGCGTCTACGGAGTCACGAAGGGTTTGCGCAAGAAGTTCGGCGCAGCAAGAGTTTTCGACACGTTGCTCGATGAGCAGACCGTGCTCGGCACCGCCCTTGGTGCCGCGCTCGCGGGCTTCGTTCCGATACCGGAGATTCAGTATCTGGCGTACCTGCACAACGCCGAGGATCAATTACGCGGTGAGGCGGCGTCGCTGAGGTTCTTCTCCGATGCGCAGTTCACCAACGGGATGGTGGTGCGCATCGCCGGTCTGGCGTATCAACGCGGCTTCGGTGGGCACTTCCACAACGACAATGCGGTGGCCGTCCTGCGCGACATTCCGGGAATCGTCGTCGCCGTTCCGAGTTCGGCGGCGGAGGCTGCCGGTCTCCTGAGAACTTGTGTGGCACTGGCTGTCGAGGAGGGGCGGGTGTGCGTCTTCCTGGAGCCGATTGCGCTGTACCACCGAGCCGATCTGCACGACGGCGACGGGGCATTGCGGAGCGGGGATGATTCGGACGCCGAATTCGGCACCGTCGCAACCTGTTCGGACGGTCCGGACCTGGCCATCGTCACCTTCGGCAACGGGGTGGTGATGAGCATGCGGGCAGCGTCGAGGTTGCGTGAGAGGGGGATCGGCGTGACAGTCGTCGATCTGCGCTGGATAGTTCCTTTGCCGGTCGGCGACCTTCTGCGCCGATTGGTCGGCTTCGATCGAGTGTTGATCGCGGACGAGACTCGGCACGACGGGGGAGTGGGCGAAGGTGTCGTGACTGCGCTGATCGAGGGTGGATACGAGGGTACGGTCGGCCGAGTGGCGAGCAAGAACTCGTTCGTTCCGCTCGGCGGCGCGGCCGATCTCGTCCTCCTCTCGGAGGACGAGATCGTTTCTGCCGCCGTGGAGATGGCCGAATCGAGGTGACTCAGTGCACCGGCTGTGCCGGAGCGACCTCGTCCCGATCACTGTGAGCCGGGGCGCGGATGAAGAACGACGCCGCCACTGCCACCAGCGAGACCGCCCCGCCGTAGAGGAATGCGGTGTGGATGCCGGCCTCGGAGCCGCCCACAGCGGTTGCGCCGTCGGCGATACGGGCCGCTGCGGTGTTCGACATCACGGTGACGAACAGTGCGGTACCTGCGGCACCTGCCAATTGCTGAACCGTGCTGAAGATGGCGCTACCGTGCGAGTACAGCTTGGTGGGGAGCGATCCCAGCGAGGAGGTCATGAGCGGTGTCATGATGAGCGCGAGACCTGCCGAGAGCAGCATGTGGATACCGATCACGAGCGGAAGGGCGGACTGCGCGTCCAGGACGGTCATCGACCACAACGCGGCGCTCACCACCATTGCACCTGGAATGACCAACGGACGCGGTCCGATTCGGTCGAAGATACGTCCGACGAACGGCGCGAGCAGGCCCATCAGCAGTCCGCCGGGGAGCAGCATCAGTCCGGTGTCAAGGGTGTCGAGACCGCGGACGTTCTGCAGGTACATCGGTAGCAGGATCAGAGCGCCGAACAGTGCCATCATCGAGATCGCGATCATGCCGAGGCCGATGCTGAAGGTGGGGGTGCGAAACGGACGCATGTCCAGCAGGGCTCCACCCTGATCTTGCCGGGCGATCTGACGCAGCACGAACACCACGAGTGCGATCGCTCCGACCACCAGTGGCAGCCATACCGGCACGACGGATTCCTCGGCCGAGTGTCCCAGGCTGCTCAAGCCGTAGACGATCCCGCCGAAAGCCAACGCGGACAACACGACCGACGGCGGATCGAACGACGGCCGACTGGTTCGGGTCACGTTCTTCACCAGAGTGGTACCGATGGCGAACGCGACGAGTGCGATGGGGAGCACGAGCCAGAACATCCAACGCCAGTCCAGCGAGTTCAGGATGATTCCGGAGATGGTCGGGCCGACGGCGGGGGCCACGGCGATGACGATCGAGATCACGCCCATCATTGCGCCGCGCTTGTTCGCCGGAACGACGGTGAGCACCGTGGTCATCAGCAGCGGCAGCATGATCGCCGTACCGCTGGCCTGGGTGATGCGGCCGAGCAGGAGGAGCTCGAAGCCCGGGGCGGAGGCCGCGAGCAGCGTGCCGATGGTGAACAGAGTCATCGCCGCCACGAATACCTGGCGCAAGGTGAAGCGCTGGAACAGGAATCCGGTGACGGGGATGACCACCGCCATCGTCAGCAGAAATCCGGTGGTGAGCCATTGCGCGGTGGTCGCCGTGATGTTCAGGTCGACCATCAAGGTGGGCAGCGCCACGCTCATGATCGTCTCGTTGAGGATCATCACGAATGCCGCGATGACGAGGATGCCGATCAGTAATTTGCTGCCCGGCGCGAGCTGCCCGTCGGGTGCGTGGTCGGTCTCAGGTGTGGTCATGTGTCGAGAACTTTCGCGTATGGGCTCGAAGTGTGAAGAGAAATCGTGTTGAGACAGCCTGACTCATTGTGACAGTGACTGTCAACTTGAACATTACTGGTAAGTTGACGGCGAGAATACCGAGGTGTGGTCGATGGTTGGAGGACGATGAGCGAGCACGTACCGGATCTGCGCGAGCGACGTCGCCGAGAAACCCAGCTCGAGATCACCCGCGCCGCGCTCGATCTGTTCGAGACGCAGGGCTGCGCCGCGACGACGGTCGACCAGATCGCGCGCCGGGCAGGTGTATCGCCCAGCACGTTCTTTCGTAGCTTTGCATCCAAGGAAGAATCGGTACTCGGCCTCGCCCCCGAGTTCGAGCTCGATATCGACGCCTGGCTGGCATCGAGGGCACCCGAGGACGTCACCCTCGCTGCAATCGAAGCACTGTACGAGCAATCCGTCGAACGATTTTCCGCTGCACCGGACGAGGCGCGAGATCGCCTGCTGCGTACCCGGCGGCTGATCGGGCGCGACGACCACCTGCGTGCCGCGGCCTTCGCCACCGACGCCATGACGTTGTGTCGCGTCACCGACTCGGTGGCCGCCACGCTCAATGGCCACGAATCACGTTCGTACGCAAGGTTGCTGATCGAGGGGGCCGGGATGGCGATGCGAATCGCCTTCGACGACTGGGCCGAGCGCATCGACGCCGGGCAGGACGCCGATCTGGTGGACATCTACCGAACCACGCTGCGCGATCTACGACGCGTCGTCGGTAGAGCGGCTGCGCCGCACGTGAGTGGAACTTCGTAGCAGGGGTCGAACTTTCGTGCACGTGGCGCGGAGCGCCTCTACCCGAAGCGGTGCGGAGCCAAGTCGCCTGCCCGTAGCCCGCGCTCGGTGACATCGGCCGGAAGCGGTTCTCCGCGAACGATTGCCGCGCCCACCCGCGCCAGTGCCGCGCACGTCTGAATTCCGTACCCACCCTGACCGGCGCACCAGAAGAAACCCTCGATGTTCGGATCGAATCCGACGACCGGCGTTCGGTCGGGAACGAAGCTGCGCAAGCCGGCCCAGGACGACCGGACGTGCCGCGCCGTCAACGTGGTCGCCTCGGCAATGTCGTCGAACGCGCGGGCGATCTCCAACTCGTCCGGGCGTGCATCGCTGGGCTCGGTGGGCGTCTCGTCCGCAGGCGAGCACAAAAGTTGTGCGCCTTCGGGTTTGATGTAGAACTTCTCGTCGATATCGCTCAGTGTCGCAAGCTTCGCGGTGTCGAGATCCTCGGGCGCGGCGACCATGAAGACCGACCGACGCATCGGGACGAGTCCGATCGGATCGGCACCCGCCAGTGCGCCGACCACGTCTGCCCATGCGCCTGCTGCGTCGACGACGAGGGGAGCGGTATGGACCGCACCGTCCGTGGTGTGCACGTGCCACAGTCCGTCGACGCGTGCGATCCGCGTCACGCCTGCCCCGGTGCGGACTCGCCCACCTCGATCGCGTAGCCCCCGCACGAAGCCTTGATGCAGTGCGTGGACGTCGACTTCCATCGAGTGAGGTTCGTACAGTGCACAATCGATCAATTCCGGGCGCAGCGGCGGAAAGAGCGTGCGTGCGTCGGTGGGGGAGACCAGTTGCGCGTCGGGTGTCAGACGGCTGACGTCTGCGTACATCGCCTCGAGAGCGTCACCTCGGCCGGTGGCCGCGAACTGCAACAGCGGACGCGGGGCGAGCAGTTCGGATCGGATGTAGTCCGGCGGGTCGACCAGGAAGGCTCGGCTGGCCGTCGTCAGAGCGCGAATCGCGTTGTTGCCGTATGTTTCCAGGAACAGGGCAGCCGAGCGTCCGGTGGTGTGGAAGGCCAGAGTGGATTCGCGCTCGAGCAGTGTGACGCGTCGGTCGCTCGCGAGTTCGTAGCCGAGCGAGACGCCACCGATTCCGCCCCCGATCACGACGACGTCGGTGGAGTTCTGTTCTCGCTCGGACGTAGTCATGGATTTCTCTCGTTCGTTGTCTCTGCGGTCCACTGCGCGCCGGGGCCGATCGCCTCGTCGAAGATCAGCCAGGTTCGCGTCGAGAGTATCCCGTCGAGTCCCTGCAGTTTGTCGAGAACGAGATGGCGAAGCGCCGACGTGTCCGGAGCGCGCACCAGAACGAGTGCGTCGAAATCCCCGCCCATGAGGCTGACGTGTTCGACGAACGGGAAGGTGCTCAGATCGTCGGCGACGGCGCGCCAGGAATCCTGGCGAATGGACAGTGCCACATAGGCCGACGCGCCGAACCCCGCCTTCTCGTAGGCGATGCGCGCGGTGAATCCCTCGATCACCCCTTCGTCGAGAAGGCGATCGACGCGCACGTAGGCGTGTGCCCGCGAGATATGGGTGGCCTCGGCCAGGGCGCGCATGGACATTCGGCCGTCACGGCTGAGCTCGGTGACGATGCGTCGGTCCACGTCGTCGAGTCGGTACTCGGGTCGGTGTTGTGCCATCCGTCCACTCCAGGTCGTTCACGAGAGGTCTGTGTGGACAGAATGCCACATCGGGCGAATCTCGAGGCCATACATCTACATTTGTGTCTACGATTTGAAAGCCGGTCCACTGGGCCGCATTCTGTGTAGAACAGGTAGGCCGCGACGAACACGTGCAGAAGGGGTACCGCATGACCACGACGGACACGCTCGATCACGTCACGACCTCGGTCGCACGGCGCGTTCGTCAGGGATACGAAGCGGATTTCGTGGACTGGACCGATCGCGGAATGGCACTGGTTCGAACCTTTCCCGGATTTCTCGGTGGCGGTTGGCTGCGCAGCTCCGGCGGTTCCAACGACTATCACGTGGTGTATCGATTCGAGACACACGACAACCTCGACGTCTGGCTGCGCTCGGACGCCCGGCGCAGCTGGCTCGGTACCGGCAGGCCCATCGCCGACGACCTCGAGACTCATCGACTTTCCGGTGTCGAGGGATGGTTCGAGCCGCAGTCCAACCTCACCGACGCGGTTCGGGTCATCGGCGGGCCGCCGCCGCGGTGGAAGCAGGCGGTCTCGATCGGTGTCGCGTTCTACGCCGTCAGTCTGCTCGTCAACATCGTTCTCACTCCGCATCTGACGAACCTGAACGTGGCACTGCGCACTGCGCTGGTGGTGATGATGTGTACGCCGTTGATGGTCTACGTGGTGATGCCGTTCGTCACCGCGCGGCTACGTCGGTGGCTGGTACCGGCCTCGTAGCGCCACCTTCGATAGGGTCGACCCCATGCCTGACGCTCGTGCACACGATCAGTTCGCCCTGGACGGGGCCTGGAACTTCCGCGATCTGGGCGGGGCACGTACCGCGGACGGGGCAACGATTCGGCCCGGATTGTTCTATCGCGCATCCGAATTGAGCGCGCTGACCGAGCGCGGTCAGCAGACTGTCGGCGATCTCGGGATCCGCACGGTCCTGGATTTTCGTAGCGGTTCGGAGATCGATCGAAGTGGCGCAGACCGAGTTCCCGCGGGCGTGGAGTCGATCTCGGTTCCCTTCGAAATCGTTCGAGGCGTGCGCGCCCCACACGAAGCTCCCTTGCAGGACGAGCAGAGCCAAGTGGAGTACATGATGCGGGCGTACGCGTCCTTCTCGGCCCTCGACGGTGCATCACACGCGATCAAGCGGGTGATCGACGCGGTCGTCGAGCGTCGCGGTGGTGTCCTGGTGCATTGCGCGGCAGGCAAGGACCGGGCGGGGTGGACCGTTGCGACGGTACTGCGGGCGGCAGGTGTCAGCGAGGACGACATCGTCGCGGACTACCTACGCAGCAACGACGGGATCGAGCCCCTGCTCTCACACGTCCGCAGAACGTGGGTGGGAGCGACCGACGAAAAGGTCCAACCCACCGAGGCGATACTCGGCGTCCGCGAGTCCTACCTGGAGCACGGATGGGCTTCGATGGAGTCGAACCACGGATCGTTCGACGGATATCTGACGCACTTGGGTATCGATGCGACGTTGCGTCGTCGGTTGACTGCCGCCCTCGTCGATGGCTGAGCGGTAGCCTCGCCCCATGCGTATCGGACATACCGCCCCGGACTTCGAGCTTCCGGACCATTCCGGGGAGCTACGCGCACTCACCGACCTGACTGCGTCGGGGCCTGTCGTCCTGTTCTTCTATCCGGCCGCCAACAGTCCGATCTGCACCGCGGAAGCATGTCACTTCCGGGACCTGGGCTCGGAGTTCGAGAGATTCGGCGCGCACCGTGTCGGCATCAGTACCGATACCCGGGACAGCAACCAACACTTCGCACTGCAACGATCGTTCGACTTTCCCCTGCTGTCCGATTCGGACGGTGCTGTCGCCGAGCAGTTCGGGGTGCGGCGGGGCGGGTGGTTCACCCGGCGGCGTCGGCTCCGGGAGTTCGAACGCGGGCGCGCGCATGCAGCCGAGCGTGGATACGTACGGCAATTGTTGTCCGTGAAGCGGACGACATTCGTGATAGATCGGCACCGAACGGTGCGGATGGTCGTACGGAGCGAGCGCGGTCACGTGCACGCGACCAAGGCGCTGGAGTACCTGCGGTACCTGTCGTGAAGGGCTAGTCGTTGGCACCGCTGAAGAGGGCGGTGTAGACGGCCGGCTTCGAGGTTTCGGCATGTGCATCGGTGGACGCATCGTCGGGATGGCTGAAGAGCGCCTCGTTCTTCTTGTCTTGATGTTCCATTCCCCGAGCATGCCCCTCATTCGCTGCAATAGCTACTCGCCGCGCTGGCTCTGCCGGGCCCCGCGCGGGGGTAAGCCTGCGGAACGACCCTGGAGGGTCACCCACAGCCGGGTGGGATACTGCTCGAGTGCCCGATGAAACCCTGTTCGACGCTTTACGCCGTGAGCCCGACGCCGAGGCACCGAACCTCCATGCCGTGGACGCCGCGGACCGTCTCGTCCTCGATACCGTCGACGAACTCCCCGGCATCGACAAGGCCACACCCATCGCGGTGATCGGCGACCGGTACGGAGCCCTCACGCTCGGGGCCGTCGCCTCGGGGTTCACCACGGTCCGGGTCCATCAGGACGCGGTCACCGGCGTGCGGGCGCTCGAGTTGAACGCCGCCCGGGTCTCGATGGCGGGCACCTACACCCAGCATGCGCTGGATGCCGCACTGCTCGACGGTGTGGGGGTGGTGCTGATGCAACTGCCCAGAGGACTGGCCGAATTGACCGAGATCGCCGAGCGCATCGCTGCACACGCGTCGTCGGACGTCGTCGTCCTGGCGGGCGGACGAGACAAGCACATGACACCGGCGATGAACGACGTGCTGCGAAGGTCGTTCGAGACCGTCACGGCCGGCCGCGGACGGCAGAAGGCCCGAGTGCTCACCGCACGCGGGGCGGTGGCGTCGGGCATGACGTATCCGGTGAGCAAGCGGATTGCCGACTTGGACTTGACGGTGGTCGCACACGGGGCGGTGTTCGCGGGAGCCGGTCTGGACATCGGTACGCGATACCTGCTCGAGTACCTTCCGAAGATGCTGCCGCGTGCTCGTGTTGCCGTCGACTTGGGTTGTGGCACAGGAATTCTCGCCACCGAACTAGCCCGAACGAGGCCCGACCTCGAGGTGTTCGCCACTGATCGCTCGTCCGCAGCGATCTTGTCGGCAGCGGCGACGGCGGAAGCGAACGGAGCGCGGATCTCGGTGGTCGCCGACGACGCGATGTCCACGTTCGAGTCCGAGTCGGTCGATCTCGTGGTCTGCAACCCCCCGTTTCACGAGGGCGCAGCGGTGCACACGGGCGGCGCGAGCAAGCTGTTCGCCGCGGCGGGCCGAGTACTGCGGCCGGGCGGACAGTTGTGGACGGTGTTCAACACACATCTGAACTATCGACGCGAACTGGCCGACGCCGTCGGCCCCACCGATCAGATGGGGCGCAACGGCAAGTTCACCGTCGCTCGCTCGGTACGCCCGAGCGAGTAACGGTGAGCATCAGGTGACCGGGCCGCCGTCTTCGGGAGTTCCGTCGATCTGTCCCCGGTTGCGTCCGAGGTCCTCGACGAGAGTGCCCTCGACGATCTCGGCCTGACGCTGGCCTTCCGCGTAATCGACGTCGGGGTCCTCGTCCGACTCCTCGACCACGTGATCGACCAGTTCCTCGGTCAATTCGTCGTCCGGGGTCTCGGTGATCGGGCGGTCGAGGTCCTCCTCGACTGCGATGTCGGGTTCTTCCTCGCTGAGCTTGAGATCCAGGCTCTCGCCCTCGGCGGCCTCACGGGCGGTGGTGCCGAAGCTGTTGGCCTCGCTCCAGTGGTCCGGGGGATCGACCACGGTGTCGCCGTCGTCGTTGCGCACCTCGTCGGAGTCGACGCTTTCGCTGGGGTCCAAGGTCTGGTCGGGTCCGTCTTCGATTGCCATTTCCTCATAGTGCCCGTTTCGATTCGGTGTCACACACGCCGTCGTCTCCGCGTGTCGAGGCAGTACCCGGTAGAGTCCGATTTGTCCGTCGTAGAAGTTCTCCTCTCGGGAACTTTTGTCCGGATGTCAGACGTTCTACTGATGACCGACGGGGAGATCCCCGGTGGGGATCAGAACTTACGAAGGGAAGAGACACGGTGCGCACCTCCAGCAACCCGGTGTTCCGCAACCTGCCCAAGCAGCAGGGCGGCGGCTACGCCACATTCGGATCTGCGACGGCTGGAGCCTCGCAGGCCGCAACCTTCGGCCAGCATCCCGGAACGCAGGCCGACCCGTACACCACGCAGCCCGCTCAGCGGGCCATGACCATCGACGACGTCGTCACCAAGACCGGCATCACCCTCGGTGTGCTGAGCGTCACGGCGATCATCTCGTACTTCCTGGTCTCGGGTAATCCGGGCTTGGCCATCCCGTTCGTGATCGGCGGAGGCCTGATCGGCTTCGGCTTGGTCATGTTCGCGACGTTCGGTCGCAAGATGGACAACAAGGCAATCGTGCTTGCCTACGCCGCGGCGGAAGGTGTGTTCCTCGGCGCGCTGTCGCTGATGTTCACCGACATCTCGTTCGGCGGAGTCGGCGGATCTGCACTGATCGGCCAGGCCATCCTCGGTACCTTCGGCGTGTTCTTCGGCATGCTGATCGTCTACAAGACCGGTGCCATCCGCGTCACCCCGCGTCTGACTCGGATGATCGTCGGTGCCCTCATCGGTGTCGTCGTCCTGATGCTCGGCAACCTGGTTGCCAGCTTCTTCATGGACGGTGGATTCGGACTGCGTGACGGCGGACCCATTGCCATCATCTTCAGCCTCGTCTGCATCGGTATCGCGGCCTTCAGCTTCCTGCTCGACTTCGACCAGGCCGATCAGCTGATCCGCGCACAGGCACCGGAGAAGGCTGCCTGGGGCGTAGCCCTCGGTCTGACCATCACGCTGGTCTGGCTGTACGTCGAGATCCTGCGTCTGCTGAGCTACTTCCAGAACGACTAGTACTCACGCGAAAAGCCCCGCCACTCCTTCGAGGAGGGCGGGGCTTTTTCGTTGCCAGGGGTCAGCTCAGGCGTTCGAGCACCATGGCCATACCCATGCCGCCGCCGACGCACATGGTCTCGACGCCGAACGTCTTGTCGTGTGTCGTCAGGTTGTTCAGCAGCGTGGTGGTGATGCGTGCACCGGTCATGCCGAACGGGTGGCCGATCGCAATGGCACCGCCGGAGACGTTGAGCTTGTCCTCCTCGATGCCGAGGTCGCGGGCCGATCCGAGGACCTGCACGGCGAAGGCCTCGTTGATCTCGAACAGGTCGATGTCGGAGATCGACATGCCCGCGATCTTGAGCGCCTTGCGAGTGGCCTCGATGGGTCCGAGGCCCATGATCTCGGGGGAGGTACCGGTGACTCCGGTGGAGACGATGCGGGCCAGCGGGGTCAGGCCCAGTTCCTTGGCCTTGGTGTCGCTCATGATGACGAGCGCTGCGGCGCCGTCGTTGAGCGGGCAGGCGTTGCCCGCGGTGATGGTGCCGTTGGGGCGGAAGACCGGCTTGAGCTGGCTGATCTTCTCGTAGGTGGTGCCGGCGCGAGGGCCGTCGTCGGTGTTGACGACGGTGCCGTCGGGCAGGGTCACCGGGGTGATCTCCCGCTCGAAGAAGCCGGCGTTGATGGCCTCTTCGGCACGGTTCTGGCTCCGGACACCCCAGTGATCCTGGTCCTCGCGGGTGATGCCGGTGAGCAGCGCGACGTTCTCGGCCGTCTGGCCCATCGCGATGTACGCGTCGGGCAGCTCGCCGTTCTCGCGGGGATCGGTCCAGCTGTCCGCGCCCTCTTCCTGTGCCTTCTTGGTGCGAGCCTCGGCGTCCGCGAAGATCGGGTTGTGGCTTTCCGGAAGCGAATCGGAGCTGCCGTGGACGAAGCTCGACACGCTCTCGACACCAGCGGAGATGAACACGTCACCCTCGCCTGCCTTGATCGCGTGCAGCGCCATCCGGGTGGTCTGCAGCGAGGACGAACAGTAGCGCGTGATCGTCGTTCCGGGGAGCGAGTCGTAACCGAGCTGAACCGCGACGATACGAGCGAGGTTGTTGCCCTGCATGCCGCCGGGCAGACCGCAGCCCAGGAGGAGATCGTCGATGTCCTTGGGGTCGAGCGAGGGCACCTTGGCCAGCGCAGCGGCGACCATCTGTGCGGTGAGGTCGTCGGGACGAATGTCCTTGAGCGACCCCTTCATCGCCCTGCCGATCGGTGAGCGCGCGGTGGCGACGATGACTGCCTCTGGCATGTGATCTCCTTCTGATCGAATCTGCTCTGCTACCGCCGAGTAGGCGATGTCTCCTGACCGAACCTACAACCCCGACGAATCGACGTTGTCACGACGTGCGAGATCCTCCGACGCAGTGACTATCTCGGCATCGAGCTCGGCGGTTCTTCTGCGCAGGAAGCGGTCGAGTGCGGCCGTGGCGCGGGGGATGGCCTTGCGCGATTCGACGGCCGCGGACACGGTCGGCAACTCGGGCAGCGGACCGCCGTGCCACACACCGAGTGCCGATGCGAGCACCGGCAGAATCTGCTGCGCTGCGAGCTCGTAGCCGGCGGCCGACGGGTGGAAGCGGTCCGCCGAGAACATGGTGTCGGGCGCCGCGAGAAACTCCGGGGAGAGCAGATCCGCCAGCGCCACCGGATGCCCGCCTGCGCTGAGCGTGCGGGCCGTCTGCGCGTTGGCGAGGCGTCGACCCCAGTTGCGGACGACGGTGCGCAGCGGCTGCGGAATGGCCGTCACGACACCGAGATCGGGGCAGGTGCCCACGGCGACCACACAGCCCTTGGCCGTCAGTCGTTCGACCGCGTCGCCCAACCGGGCCGCCGACGCGGCAATCGAGAACTTCTTGGTGACGTCGTTCGCGCCGACGAAGATGACCGCTGCGTCCGGGGGCGGGCCCGCGACGAACATCGCGTCGACCTGGCCTTCGAGCCCCTTCGAGGTAGCGCCCGCAATTGCTTTGGTGCTCAACCGAATTCGTTGCCCGGTTTCCTCGGCAAGTCCGCGGGCGAGCAGCACGCCGGGAACTTCGTCGGCGACGATGCAGCCCACTCCCGCTGCAGTGGAGTCGCCGAAGATCATCAGATGAATATCTGCTGAATTTCCCATCCGCCACCGTTCCGGGGCCGCGCATCCCGCGGTGTAGACGCCGTCGGCCTCCGGTGGTTTGGCGGTGGTGCGCCCGATGACACCCCGGGCCGCAGCTGCCTGTGCCATCAGATGCCGGTACGCGGCCCAGGACGCAGTCCCTGCTCCGGAGCCTGCGAGAACCGTCGCGGCGCTCGCCTTCGCAGCGGTACGCCATCCGCTCGCCGTCACAGATCGATCCCTCTCCTCGCGCCGTCGACACCATCGTATGCGCGGTCTGGACGGCCGTGACCGAGAGTCGAATACCCGCATCTGGGAAGATGGAGCAATGCGCATCGCACAGCACATCACCGAACTCATCGGCAACACCCCGTTGGTGAAGTTGTCCACTGTCGTCGGCGGCAGCGGCGGCACGGTCGCGGCAAAGATCGAGTACCTCAACCCGGGTGGTTCGTCCAAGGACCGCATCGCGGTCAAGATGATCGACGCGGCCGAGGCGGCCGGCGAACTGAAGCCCGGCGGCACCATCGTCGAACCGACGTCCGGCAACACCGGCGTCGGACTCGCACTGGTCGCGCAGCAGCGTGGCTACAAGTGCGTGTTCGTGTGCCCCGACAAGGTGGGTGAGGACAAGCGCAACGTGCTGCGCGCCTACGGAGCCGAGGTCGTGGTCTGCCCGACGGCCGTCGCACCAGACGACCCCAACAGCTACTACAGCGTCTCCGATCGGCTCGTCCGCGAGATCGAGGGGGCGTGGAAGCCGAACCAGTACTCCAACCCCGCAGGCCCGGCCAGCCACTACGAGACCACCGGTCCGGAGATCTGGGCCGACACCGACGGAAAGATCACTCATTTCGTCGCAGGCGTCGGCACCGGCGGCACCATCTCCGGTACCGGGAAGTACCTCAAGGAGGTCTCCGGCGGCAAGGTCAAGGTCATCGGCGTCGACCCCGAGGGCTCGGTGTACTCCGGTGGCACGGGACGTCCGTACTTGGTCGAGGGTGTCGGTGAGGACTTCTGGCCGACCGCCTACGACCCGTCCATCCCGGACGAGATCATCGCCGTGTCCGACAACGACTCGTTCGACATGACTCGTCGCCTCGCCCGCGAGGAAGGCCTGTTGGTCGGCGGCTCGTGCGGCATGGCCGCCGTGGCCGCGATCCAGGTTGCCGAGCGCGAAGGCCCCGACGCGTTGGTCGTCGTTCTGCTGCCCGACGGTGGCCGCGGCTACCTGGCGAAGATCTTCAACGACTCGTGGATGTCCTCGTACGGGTTCCTGCGTTCGCGCTTGGACGGTACGACCGAGGAGACTTCCGTCGGCGCGGTCCTGCGCGGAAAGTCCGGCGCGTTGCCGGATCTGGTGCACACCCACCCGTCGGAAACCGTGCGCGACGCCATCGAGATTCTGCGCGAGTACGGCGTCTCGCAGATGCCCGTCGTCGGTGCCGAGCCGCCCGTCATGGCAGGCGAGGTCGCAGGCAGCGTCACCGAACGCGAACTGCTCAGCGCAGTGTTCGAGGGACGCGCAGCATTGGCAGATCCGGTTGCGAAGCACATGAGTGAGCCGTTCCCGCTGATCGGTGCCGGGGAAACCGTCTCCGACGCCACCAAGGCACTCGGCGAATCCGATGCGCTGATGGTCGTCGAAGAGGGCAAGCCCGTCGGCGTCATCACTCGCCACGATCTGCTCGGATTCCTCAGCAAGGGTGCCTAGCGGCAGTGGTGTGGTTGAGTGCCCCAGGGGGCACTCAACCACACCACTGCGCGTCAGCGCACCGCGCTCGAGCCGGTCAGTGCCTGTCCGATCACCAGCTGATGAACCTCGGACGTGCCCTCGTAGGTGAGCACGGATTCGAGGTTGTTGGCATGCCGAAGCACCGGGTATTCGAGTGTGATTCCGTTGGCCCCCAGGATCGTTCGGCATTCGCGAGCAATTTTGATGGCCTCACGCACGTTGTTGAGCTTGCCGAGCGACACCCGCTCGCCCGGCAGCTCGCCCTTGTCCTTCAGTCTGCCCAGGTGCAGCGCGAGTAGCTGGCCCTTACCGAGTTCGAGGGCCATGTTCGCAAGCTTGGCCTGAGTGATCTGATATCCGGCGAGGGGCTTGTCGAACACCGCGCGGGTCTTCGAGTACTCGATCGCCGATTCGATGCAGTCCCGAGCGGCACCCATCGCACCGAAGACGATGCCGAAGCGGGCCTCGTTGAGGCAGCTCAACGGTCCGCTCAGACCGCGGGCCTCGGGCAGCATCGCGTCGGCAGGCAGCCGTACGTCGTCGAAGACCAACTCGCCCGTGATCGAGGCACGCAGCGAGAGCTTCTTCTTGACCGTGTTCGCGGTGAATCCCGGAGTGTCGGTCGGCACGACGAAGCCGCGGATCTTGTCGTCGGTCTGTGCCCAGACGACGGCGACGTCGGCGATGGGTCCGTTGGTGATCCACATCTTGCTGCCGTTGAGGATCCAGTCGTCACCGTCGCGCTTGGCGCGGGTGAGCATGCCGCCCGGGTTGGAACCGTAGTCTGCCTCGGTCAGGCCGAAGCAGCCGATCAGCGAGCCCTCGGCCATCCCCGGTAGCCACTGCTGCTTCTGCTCCTCGGAGCCGTACTTCCAGATGGCGAACATCGCCAGCGAGCCCTGCACCGAGACCAGCGAACGGATGCCGGAGTCGATGGCTTCGAGTTCGAGGCAGGCCAGGCCGTACGCCGTCGCCGACGTTCCGGCGCAGCCGTAGCCCTCGAGGTGCATGCCCAGCAACCCGAGTGAGCCGAGTTCCTTGGCCAGTTCTCGCGCCGGTACCGTGCCCTCGTCGAACCAGTCGGCGATGTGCGGACGGATGCGCTCGTTGCCGAATTTGCGCACGGTGTCCCTGATCTGTCGCTCCTCGTCGTCGAGGAGTGAATCGATCGCGAACAGTTCGTCGACGCTCTGGGAGTTGGCCACGGTGCCTCTTTCCGCTGGGGGTTGTCTTCGCAGGTTACCCACGCCCCTGCCGAGCGCAGCAGGCCGATTAGTGTGGAGGTCATGAGTGAGCAGCGCAGCAAGGCAGACAACACCTCCTGGCAGGGCTTTTCCACCAAGGCGGTACACGCGGGTTACGAGCCCGATCCGCTGACCGGCGCGGTGAACGTGCCGATCTACGCCAGCTCCACCTTCGCGCAGGACGGCGTGGGCGGCATGCGCAGCGGATTCGAGTACGCGCGCACCGGCAACCCGACTCGTCGTCCGCTCGAGGCCAACCTCGCGGCCATCGAATCCGGCACCTACGGCCGGGCGTTCTCCTCGGGCATGGCCGCTACGGACTGCCTGTTGCGTTCGGCCCTGCGTCCCGGTGATCATCTCGTCATTCCCAACGATGCCTACGGCGGCACCTACCGATTGATCGACAAGGTCTTCACCCAGTGGGGCATCGAGTACTCGGTGGCCGCGGTGTCGGACGTCGACGAGGTCCGCGCGGCGATGCGACCGAACACCAAGCTCGTCTGGGTCGAGACGCCCACCAACCCGTTGCTCAACGTCGGTGACATCGAGGCGCTCTCGGGTGTCGCACACGAGGGTGGGGCCAAGCTCGTCGTCGACAACACGTTCGCGTCCCCGTACCTGCAGCAGCCTCTGAGCCTCGGTGCCGACGTGGTGCTGCACTCGACCACCAAGTACATCGGTGGTCACTCCGATGTGGTCGGCGGTGCGTTGGTGACCGACAGCGAGGAACTGGACACGGCCTTCGCATTCCTGCAGAACGGTGCAGGCGGCGTTCCTGGACCGTTCGACGCGTTCCTGACCTTGCGTGGAATCAAGACCCTTGCGCTGCGGATGGAACGCCACAGCGACAACGCCGAGAAGATCGTCGAATTCCTCGACGGACATCCGGCCATCTCGTCGGTCATCTACCCCGGACTCGAATCTCACCCGTCCCATGCGGTCGCCGCCAAGCAGATGCGACGCTTCGGCGGCATGGTGTCGGTGCGCCTGGCCGGTGGCAAGCAGGCCGCTCTCGATTTCTGCGCGAAGACCGAGATCTTCACCCTCGCCGAGTCGCTCGGTGGCGTCGAATCGCTGATCGAGCACCCGGGTGCCATGACCCATGCGTCGACGGCCGGTTCGCTGCTCGAGGTCCCCGACGATCTGGTGCGGCTGTCCGTCGGTATCGAGGACGGTGCCGATCTGGTGGGCGACGTCGAGCAAGCGCTGGCATGATCGTCGCACTGATCGACTCGGGGTTGGGAATGCTCCCGACGGCTGCGCGGCTGCGACAAGCGCGCCCCGAGCTCGATCTGGTGCTGATGATGGATCCGGACAACGCTCCGTGGGGACCCAAGCCCGATCGGTGGGTGATCGATCGGGTGGTCGGAACGGCGCAGCATGCCGTCGAACTCGGTGCCGAGGTGGTCGTGCTTCCGTGCAACACCGCCAGTGTGACGGCGCTGGGTCACGTCCGGGCCGCGCTCGGTGACACGGTTCCGGTGGTGGGCACCGTTCCGGCGATCAAACCCGCTGCGGCGGTGAGTGATCGAATTGCTGTCTGGGCGACGGCGGCCACGACTGCCAGCGCCTATCAGGGGCGGTTGATCGAGGAGTTCGCCTCGCACCGGACGGTGACGAGTGTGGCGTGTCACGGTCTGGCGGATTCGATCGATCGCGGAGACGCTCGGGGGATCAGCGCTGCCATCGCCGCCGCCGTGGCAGCCACCCCCGACGACGTCCAATCGATCGTGCTGGGGTGCACGCACTATCCGCTGGTCCGAGGCGAGATCGTCGCACAGCTGCCCACCGAGGTGACGCTGTTCGACAGTGCCGACGCGGTGGCCAACCAGACGGTGCGACGCGTCGACGAGGTCGGTTCGAGCGGTTCGGGAACCGGCCGAGTATCGGTGTGGTTGAGCGGGAGCGAAGGCCGTTTGCCGGCGAGCGCGCAGCGGTATCCCGAGGGGGAACTGCTGTTCGACGACGTACGAGCAGAGCAACACTGATCTTCCGGGAATGCGAGGAGATCCTGCGCGTTGTCTTTCACTGAGCTAAGGATCACTGCAGTGGAAGGAAACACATGGTCGGCGTGGACACTCGGAGTCCAGCGGGACGGACCGCGGCGCGAATTCCGCACCGGTACGCGTTCTGGATGGTCGGAATTGCCTTTCTGGTCCTGATGGCCTCCGCGTCGGCACCGTCACCGCTGTACCCGGTGTACCAACAGGCCTGGGGATTCAGCGCTCTCACCCTCACGGTCGTCTTTGCCGTGTATGCGGTCGCGTTGCTGTCCACGTTGCTCACCGTCGGTAGTCTGTCGGACCACATCGGGCGCAAACCGATTCTGATCGCCTCACTGCTGCTGCTCGCAGTCAGCTTGGTGCTGTTCATCGTCGCCGACAGCGTCCCGATGCTCATCGCGGCACGCGTCGTGCAGGGAGTCGCGGCCGGCGCGGCTACCGGAGCGATGAGTGCGGCCGTGATCGATCTGCAGCCCAACGCCTCCACCGGGCCGTTGCTCAACAGCGTCGCTCCTTCACTGGGGCTCGCCGGTGGCGCGCTCGGTGCCGGACTGTTGGTGCAATTGGCACCGGCACCGGAGATTCTCGTCTTCGTCCTGTTGATCGTTGCAGCCCTGACGTTGGCCGTCGCGCTGCTGTTCGTTCCCGAGACCTCGGCAATGCGCGGCTTCGACTCTCGCCGTCACCTCGCGGCGACCCTGCTGCCGAGGATGTCGATCCCGAAGTCGGTGCGGGCACCGTTCTTTCTCATCGCTCCCGCTTTGTTCGCGACCTGGTCCCTCGGCGGGTTTCACCTCTCGCTCGGGCCGTCCATCATCGGCACCGTGTTCGGCGTGGACAACCACATAGTGGGCGGGCTGGAGATCTTCGCGCTGTTCGCCACGGGTGCGGTGGCAGCTGCAGTGGTGCGCAATCGGTTCCCCCGTGCGGTGATGATGACCGGTGCGACCGTGTTGGCGGCAGGCGTCGCGCTGACACTGGTGTCGGTGCAGATCGAGTCGATAGCGATGTACTTCGTCGGGGCGGTGATTGCCGGATCGGGCTGGGGGGCAACCTTTCTCGGATCGATGCGCACGCTCGGTGCCTTGGTCCCCGCCGCAGAGCGAGGTGGAGTGTTCGCCACGACCTTCGTCATCAGTTACCTCGCGTTCAGCGTGCCCGCAGTGGTCGCCGGGCTGGCGGTGCACCGCCTCGGTCTGAGCACGACGGTGGAACTGTACGGAGGATTCGTCATCACGCTCGCTCTGATCTCGGTTCTCGGATTCTCGGTGGCACAACGACGAGATCGGTAGTGCGGCAGAGTCTGTGAGTCGCCTCTGCGGAGGGTGAGCGAACGGTCCTACCCGATCGGGTAGTTCGCTCGGGTCGTTGGCAGGGTTTGCGCCTTCAGGTGTTCCATCGACGTGCCGGGCGGTGGAGTGTGGTCACCAGTGAGACGCCGATCACAGGTGTAGGCGTCTTGTCACTCACACTCACCGAGGAGACACCGATGGTTATCGAGCTCAATCAGATCTGGGAATTCCCCATCAAGGAGTTCCACCCGCTGCCACGCGCCAAGCTGGGAGTCGGCGCTCACGACATGATCGGCGTCGAAGCCAAGGAACTCGGATTCAAGCGTTCGCTGCTCGTCACGACCGGGTTGCGCGGGTCCGGAATCATCGAGGAACTGATCGGCAAGATCGAGTACCAGGGCGTCGAAGTGGTCCTCTACGACAAGGTCGAGTCCAATCCCAAGGACTACAACGTCATGGACGGTGCTGCGCTGTACCAGAAGGAGAAGTGCGACAGCGTCATCTCCGTCGGTGGTGGCTCCAGCCACGATGCGGCCAAGGGCATCCGCGTCGTCGTCGCCCACGACGGCCGCAACATCAACGAGTTCGAGGGATTCTCCAAGTCCACGAACAAGCAGAACCCACCGCACATCGCGGTATCCACCACTGCCGGAACCGGTTCGGAGACGTCCTGGGCCTACGTCATCACCGACACCTCGGACATGGAGAAGCCGCACAAGTGGCTCGCCTTCGACGAGGCGTCGACACCGACTCTGGCACTGGACGATCCGCTGCTCTACTACACCTGCCCCCAGCAGTGGACCGCGTTCTGTGGCTTCGACGTTCTTGCCCACGGTGCCGAGCCCTACGTCTCGCGTCTGGACTTCGCACCGTCGCTGGGCAACGCGATCTACTCGATCGGCTTGGTGTCCAAGCATCTTCGTGAAGCGGTGTACGACCCGGGCAACCTGAAGGCTCGCGAGGGCATGATGAACGCCCAATACATCGCCACGCAGGCCTTCAACTCCGGCGGACTCGGTGTCATTCACTCGATCTCGCACGCGATCAGTGCGTTCTACGACAGCGCTCACGGCCTCAACAACGCCATCGCTCTGCCGCGTGTGTGGGAGTACAACCTGCCCTCACGCTACGAGCGCTACGCCGAGATCGCCGTGGCCATGGGCGTCGACACCAAGAACATGACCACCGTTCAGGCCGCCGACGCTGCCGTCGAAGCCGCCATCCGCCTCGCCAAGGACGTCGGCATTCCCGACAACTTCGGATCGATCCGTTCGGCGACGTACGACAAGAACCGGATGAACACCGGCAAGTACGCCGGCAAGGGCGACGTGATCAAGGGCGACGAGAAGTCGGTTCTGAAGATCTCCGAGCACATCCAGGAAGACTGGTGCACCCCGGGCAACCCGCGTGAGGTCACCGTCGAATCGATGATCCCCGTCGTCTCGCACGCGATCAACGAGTCGTACTGATGCTGCGCAGTGGTGCGGTTATGTGCCCCGGGCGGCACATAACCGCACCACTGCGGCTCCGCCGCACCACGAAGGGAAACACATGACCTCGCTGTCGACAGTGCGTAGCGACGACACCGGCACCGTTCGATTCACCGACGCCGCCGATCTGCAGCGCGCGCTCGGCGAGCAGGACTACATCGCCGACGACGACCTCGCCACCGTGGTGCATCTGGCGACAGCGCTCGATCGCCCGCTTCTGCTCGAAGGCCCGGCAGGCGTGGGTAAGACGGAGCTGGCGAAATCCCTTGCTGCGGCGAGCGGTCGCAAGCTCGTGCGCCTGCAGTGCTACGAGGGTCTCGACGACAACCGAGCCCTGTACGAGTGGGACTACGCCAAACAGCTTCTGCACGTGCAGATGCTGCGTGAACACATCGGTGCGCTCACCCAGCACGTCACCGACATCGACGACGCGTCGGCGATGCTCGCGGCCAAGGACTTCGGCCTCTACTCCGAACCCTTCCTCGCCGTGCGCCCCTTGCTGGAGTCGGTGCTCTCGGAAGAGCCGGTGGTGCTCCTGGTCGACGAAGTCGATCGCACCGAGGAGTCGATGGAGGCATTGCTCCTCGAGGTACTCGCCGAGAAGCAGGTGACCATCCCCGAGGTCGGCACGTTCACCGCGCGCAGCGATCCGTGGGTGATATTGACCTCCAACGACACTCGTGAGCTGTCCTCGGCTCTGAAGCGACGCTGCCTGCACTTTCACCTCGATTACCCGACTGCGACGCGAGAACGCGAGATCGTGACCGCTCGTGCTCCCGAGGTGCCCGCACACATCGCAGCCGACATCGTGGCATTGGCGACGGAATTGCGAGAGCTACCGCTGCGCAAGAGCCCGTCCATCTCGGAGGTGATCGACGCGGCCCGCATCGCGTCGGTACTCGGACACACCGCCGACACCCGCAAGTATCTGCTTGCCGCGCTGGTCAAGTACTCGTCGGACATGAAGATCGCCATGGCCGGGCCGGTAGCAGAAACATCCTCTGCAGCAACATCACTCGGAGCGGTCGTCAACACGACCGCGACGGCCTTTCGGGGACACGGTGGACGCGACAAGGGCGGCATCGGAATACGACGATGACCGGGAATCAACCGTTCTCGGCATCGGTGGTGCTCGATGTGTTGGCAGCGGTCTTCGGCCGGACGCTCAGGCGCTTCGGAGTGGCGGCGTCGCCGGCCGAGGTCATCGAGGTACGACGCGTCCTCGGTCTTCTCGGGGGCCGTGACCTCACGATTCTGCGTGCCGCACTGCGCGCGACGTGTGCCAAGTACGACCACGAACAGCACGGTTTCGATCTCGCCTTCGAGTCGATGTTCGAGGCCCCCATCGACAGTGCTGTGGACGAGCATCGATCGCCGTTGGGTGCACAGGTCGCGGGCGGACTTCCGACGGACCTGGACGTGGGAGCGGATCAGGAGGCCGCGAAGTACGCCGAGTACAACGAACGAGCTGTCGAGATCGGGGATCTGCTCGACGCGCCCGAGGCAGACAAGGGCTTCAACCCCCACAAGGACGACGACGACATCAGCCTGTCCTCCGAGGACCACGACCTGTCGATCGACACCGACGGCGACATGGGACGGCGTGGCGTCACCTACACCGTCGACCTCGAGCGGTCCGGATCGACGGCGGCAGGGGAGTTGGCGTCGAGCACCAGCGGAGCGGTTGCGGGACAACTCAATTGGGAGGATCCGTCGAGCATCCTGGCGTGGTTCGATGCGTACGATCCGCGCAGCGTCTACGGCGACGGCGGTGATTCGGGTCCGCTGAGTACCGCGATGCTGGACCGGATCACCGATGCCGTCGAGGCATTCGTACAGGCTCTGGGCGAGTTGACGGGAACGATGTCGGCACCGATGCCGGTCGAGGGTGTCGGCCGACCCATCGACAGCCACGCCGAGATCGAGCGTGCGAGTCACGAAGTGCTGCGGCACATGCGCGGTACTCCGCGACCGCGGCCACGCGAGCACTCGCGAGGGCCGTTGGACATGAGGCGCACCGTGCGGTCGAGTCTGCGAACCGACGGAATTCCGTTTCGTCTGGTCACGAAGACACCCGTGCCGGACAAGGTCCGACTCCTCGTGCTTGCGGACGTCTCGCTGTCGGTGCGGCCCATCACCGCGTTCACGCTGAGGCTCGCACAAGCGATGCATTCGCGTGCGCACCGATGCACCGTCATGGGCTTCGTGGACGCGCCGGTGGACGTGACGACCACCTTGCTCGGTAGCACCGGCGACGGCGCACTGGCTGCCGTGCTCGCGGATGCTCGACTGGACCTCGAAGCCAGCAGCGATTACGGCAGGACCTTCACCGATCTGCTGGACTCGCACGCCGAGGTACTGAACAAGCGCACTGCCGTGATCATCGTCGGCGACGGCCGCTGCAACGGCCGCCCGTCGGGGCTGGACGCTTTGGAGAAGATTCGGTCCAAGGTGCACCGCATCGCGTGGATCACTCCCGAGGCCCGCCGCTATTGGGCGCAGGCCGCGTGCTCGATGGAGGACTACGAGCAGATCTGTGACCGAGTAGTGGTGGCGAGGGATGGGGAACAGCTGACGGCGCAGGCGGCCGAACTGGGGCATGCGCTGTCGTGAGCCGCGGCCGACCCTAACCGTTCGGATCGGGTACCTACCCGATCGGGTAGGTGGGAACCTGGCCCGGCGCTGGTGGGATTCGACGAACCGCCCTCGTAGGGTTGTAACCTGAATCACATGCCCGGATGTCTCGGGCCGATGGACAGCGAGGGTGTGAACCGTGGACCAGGCAGCTACTGCGAACGTAGGCAAGGCGCTGCACGACCTCGACGATCGACGCAGCCGCTCGGAGGCACCCCGCGTACTCAAGTTCCATGCCCCGGAGATCGTGTTCGGTCAGGATTCGTTGGGTGAAGTGGCGCATGCGGCGCTTCGATTGGGTGGAGTGCGTCCGCTGGTGGTCACCGATGCCGGTTTGATCGACAGCGGTTGGGCGGGTCAGCTGATCGATCTGCTCACCGCCCAGGGCTTGTTTCCCCAGGTGTGGAGCGAACTGACGCCCAACCCCAAGGACGTCGAGATCGAAGCCGGATATGCGGCCTACACCGAACTGGGCTGCGATGTGCTGGTGGCCATCGGCGGGGGATCGGTGATGGATGCGGCCAAGGGTATTGCGATCCTGGCCGGCAACGGCGGCAGGATCCTCGACTACGAAGGCGTCGACCAGGCTACGCGTCCGATTCCACCTCTGGTCATGGTGCCGACGACCTCCGGTACCGGTGCCGACGTCTCCCAGTTCTGCATCGTCACCGACACGGCGCGCTCGACGAAGATCACCATTCTCGGCCGGGCTCTGGTCCCCGACATCACCGTGATCGATCCGACGTTGCTGACGACTATGCCTGAATGGCTGAATGCAGCAACGGGTTTGGATGCCTTGACGCACGGAATCGAGGCATTCGTCTCGCTCGGACACAACCAGCTCACCGACCACCATGCCCTGCGGGCCATCACCATGGTGATGTCGCAATTGGCGCGGACCATCGACGAACCCGCCGACATGGTTGCGCGCGGATCGATGGCCCAGGCCAGTCTCGAAGCGGGGCTGGCCTTCACCAACGCGATACTCGGTGCAACGCACGCGATGAGCCACCAGGTGGGCGGACTGCTCGACCTGCCACACGGCGTGATCAACGGGGTGCTGCTGCCCCACGTCATTCGTTTCAACGCAGCAGAGGATCCCTTGCCGTACGTGGCGATAGCGACCAGTCTCGGGCTCGACGAGGGGCGTGCCGGGCCGGAGGAGGCGGCGATGGCCGTTGCCGACAGGGTCGACCGACTCGCTCGGCAAGTGGGTGTTCCTGCGGGTCTGGCCGAGATCGGCGTCAGCGAGTCCGATCTCGATGTGTTGGCTACCAACGCTTTACACGATGCCTGCATGTCCACCAATCCTCGCTCGGCGACGCACCGCGAAATGGTCGAACTGTTCCGGAGCGCGCTGTGACGTCCGGACCCGATCTGTCGCTGCTGACTGGACTGCGCTCGGGCAAGAACACGTTCTATCCCCAGTATCGCGGCGCGGCCGAACGGCTGGAACGCGTCGTCTATGCGCTGGAACTGATTTCGCGGGCGCTGGTGCGGACGGTCGACGGCCCCGAGACGCTGGTGTGCGCTGTGGCCGAGGCTGCACGCGCTCATCTGAGTGCACGCTGGGTCGTGTTCGCTCTCGCCGACGGTGCCTTCCCGGATGCCGGGCCCCGACGGTTGGTGCTCGGACCGGATGCGACTCCGTTCCTGGTCGACAATGTCGAAGGTCCACCGCTGCCGGACGACGTCATCGACTGCCTCGAGTCGATTCGGGCGTCCACCTGCGGGGACGGGCAGACCCCGGTGATCTCTGCTCATCACGCCTTCGTGCCGATCGCATTCGACGGAAGAGTCGTGGGCGCATTCGCGGCGTGGACCGGCGATCAGCGTGTGCTCGACGCCACCGACGCGGCCGTCTTGAGCATCCTCGCCAGCCAGACGGCGGTGGCGCTGCAGAATTCGGCTCTGTTCCAGAGTCGGCGGCAATTGCTCGAACGCACCGAGAGCGCGTATGCGGAGGCAAATCGAACAGCAGCCGATCTTGCCGCCCGCAATGCCGAACTGTTGCTGACGCAGCGGCAACTGGGTGCCGCGCATCGACACCAGGTGCTCGACGACGAACGACATCGTATCGCTCGTGAACTGCACGACAGCGTGACCCAGGCCGTGTTGTCCGCGGGGATGCAGATCGAAGTGTGTCGGAGCGAAATCTCGGCCGAGGAGCGCAGTGACAGGCTGGATCTGGCGAAAGATCTGACGCGTCGAGCTGTGGAACAACTGCGGTCGGCGATCTACGCGCTGAATCACCCGCAGGACGCCGACCGTACGTCGCTTCCCGAAATGCTCGAACAGCTCTCGGTGGTCCACATGCCCGACGAGCTGCAGGTGTCGTTGCGCGTGGAGGGAACTCCCATCGAGTTGAGCAGTGAATGCGAGCACGCATTGCTCCGCATCGCCGGCGAAGCGCTGTTCAACACAGCGGTGCACGCGCACGCGTCGCGGGCAATTCTGCGATTGACCTATACGCCCGATCAGGTGCAGCTGTCGATCGCCGACGACGGTGACGGCGATCCGGCCCATCTGCGCATGATGCTGCACATGGCCGAATCCACCGATGTCGACGGCAGGCACCGTGGATTGGCGAACATGGCGGCCCGCAGTCGCGAACACGGCGGGGCGTTGGAGATCCGCCGAGCCCGAACCGGGGGAGTGCGTGTAGCGGTGCGCATTCCACTCCAGGAACATTCCGAGAAGGGCGAAACACAGTGAGCGTTCCAACTGTTCGCACGGGGACAGGGCAGGTGGTGGCACCGACGGTGCGCATCGTGCTCGTCGACGATCACGCAATTCTTCGTGACGGGCTACGTTCGGTACTCGAACGCGAGTCCGACCTGACCATCGTGGGGGAGGCGTCCACTCGGGAGGAGGGATTGGCCGTCGTCGCGCGGGTGGAGCCCGACATCGTGCTGATGGACCTCAAGCTCTCGGCCAGCTCGGACTACGAGGGGCTTGCGCTGTGTGCGCAGTTGGCGAAGGCGCACAACGGAATCGGTCTGCTGGTGCTCACGACCTTCCTCGACGACCGACTCGTGGTGGAGGCCGTGCATGCGGGAGCGCGCGGGTACGTGGTCAAGGACGTCGACACCACCGAGTTGGTACGCGCGATCCGCGCGGTCTCGCGAGGCGAGAGCGCCTTCGACTCGCGGAGCGCCTCGGCTGTTGTACGTTCTCTCAACGGCACACCGAGCAGCATCGAGCGCCTCACCGAGCGCGAGCTCGAAGTGCTACGGCTACTGGCAACGGGATTGTCCAACAACATGATCGGAACGCGGCTGTTCATCTCGGCCACGACCGTGAAGTTCCACGTCAGCAACATCATGCGCAAGCTCGCGGTGTCCAGACGAGCCGAGGCGGTATATGCGGCGAGTAAGCAAGGGTTGATTTGACGTCTGCGAGGCCCGCCGAGCGGAACACCCGGGCTGATTCCTTCCGGCCTGGCGAACGCCCGCCGTCCGATCAGGCGAACTGAGGCGCAGAGTTCTTGTCGAGCACGAGCCATCCGCCGTGGTGCTCCGACGTCTCGAACTGCGTACCGGACGATCGACCGAGCTCGACCAACGCAGCATCGTCGAACGTGCGAATGTGTCCGTGGCAGGCGGTGGTCTCGGTCTCGAAGGGCACAGCAACGACGACACGGGTGCGCGCGATCCGTAGCGCTTCTTTCATTATGCGCGTGCCTGTTTCGGCGTCGACGTGCTCGAGGAGATGCAGTGCGGTCACGGTATCGACACTGTTGTCTGCGACTGGAACATCGGAAGCATCACACACGACAGTGTCGAGCGTGATCCCGAGATGCGGGGCAACGGTGGCGAGCAGACGCATGGTGCCGGCGGAGAGGTCGGTCGCAGTCACCGAGTGACCCTTCTTCGCCAGTCGCAGCGGAAAGAAGCCGAAGCACGAACCCATGTCGAGCACCGACCCGGCTATCAAAGCCTCGGCGCGCGCATGGATGGGAGCGAATTCGGCGGAGCCGGAGAGCAGTTCGTCCAGGGAATTGCGGTAGTAGGTCGTCCAGGCCTCGACCGGATCGGCGACGGTGGTGCGGACGATCCCGACCAACACCGATTCGAACTCCCGCTGGGACAGACCTACATGACGGGCCTGTGCGGTCACGATCGGAACGAGGCGCTCACCGATCTCGGCCGACGTCAAGCCATGGCCGACCTGCACGGTCGATCCTGTTCGGGCTGCGTCCAACTCGAGTCCGGGTATACGACGGACCACGACGTTCTCGTGACCCCACACGTCGTGGGGGCTCGGTGCGAGCGCATCCAGTTCGGTCATCTCGAAAGCCTTCTGTATTCATGCACTAAGGCGATGGGGTCAAGCCGGACTGCAACGGTGCGATTCCGGCAGTGAGTAGCTCGACCAGACTCGATCGGTCATCGGTCAGCCACTGCTCGTATGCCGAGATTGCCACACCGAGGACCATCCAGCCAACAGTTCGCGGAAAGTGGTCTGTCGGATCGGAAGCGGTTCGTGCGGCAACGTATTCGGCGATGACGGCTCGCCAACCCTCGTACATGACCATCGAATAGCTCTGCAGTGCAGGATTGCTCAGTATCAACGACATCCGTTGTCGGTGAACCGCGGTTTCTTCTTCGGGAAAAGTGTTGAACTGCAACAAGGCCGAACGTAGTCCATCGGCGAGTTCTATGTCTGCGGGTAGGCCGTTCAGATGTCCCCTCAGCGCTGCGAGTTGAGCGTCGAAGTCACCCCAGGGAACCGCATTCTTGGACGGGAAGTAACGGAAGAACGTCCGCCGAGCGATGCCTGCCGCGTCGGCTATGTCGTCGATGCTGGTCTCCTCGAAACCTCGGGAGGCGAACAGTTCGATCCCGAGATCGCTCAGTTCGCCCCGTGTCGTGGACGGGCGCCGACCTACCCGAGTGGACGGTTTCTCACTCCTGGCCATATTTCCCTTCGATCTACTGGTTTTTCTGCACCCAGTGCCATTATGGTGGTGATCCAAGCCACTGTCGATCACGATTGTGGTCCCCAACATCTTTCGGAGGTTTCAGATGTCGAAGAACAACGAGAACCCTGTGGTCGATACCGCCGTCGTCGAATCCGATCTGGTCGAAGAGTCGTTGGTCGAGGAAGTGTCGATCGACGGCATGTGCGGCGTGTACTGATCATGACTGTTGCAGTGCAGGGCGCACTCGATGTGGATGTGCCGTGGGCATTGCATCCGCAGGTGGCGCTGCGTCCCGAGTCGTTCGGGGCGCTGCTCTACCACTTCGGAACTCGCAAGCTCTCCTTCCTGAAGAACCGCACGATCGTGGCGATCATCGAGTCTCTTCCCGATCATCCCGATATGCGCACCGCGATCGCGGCCGCAGGGATCACCGAGTCCGGATCGGCTCCGTATGTGAAGGCACTCGCGACGTTGGCCGACTCGAAGATGATCACGCCCCGCTAAGGACCATTGACCCTCGACACCTTTCTGGACAGGACCGACCCACATGACTTCCACTCTCGAAAGACCCGCTCCGGTAGGAAAACTCGTCGATCAGTTCGAGCTCGGTCTCGACGCACCGATCTGTCTGACGTGGGAATTGACGTACGCCTGCAATTTGTCGTGCGTGCATTGCCTGTCCTCGTCGGGTCGTCGTGATCCGCGTGAACTGAGCACCGAGCAGTGCAAGTCGATCATCGACGAGTTGCAGAAGATGCAGGTGTTCTACGTCAATATCGGTGGCGGTGAGCCGACGGTGCGGTCGGATTTCTGGGAGCTCGTCGACTACGCGACGGCGCATCAGGTGGGGGTGAAGTTCTCCACCAACGGGGTCAAGATCGACAAGAAGGTGGCGGCGCGGTTGGCGGCGTCGGACTACGTCGATGTGCAGATCTCCATCGATGGCGCGACCGCGGAGGTCAACGATGCGGTCCGCGGACCGGGTTCGTTCGACATGGCGTGCCGCGCTCTGGAGAATCTGAAAGAGGCCGGATTCCGGGACGCGAAGATCTCCGTCGTCGTCACCCGGCACAACGTGAGCCAGCTCGACGACTTCAAAGCGTTGGCCGACAAATATGCTGCGACACTGCGCATCACCCGGTTGCGGCCCTCGGGTCGCGGCGCGGATGTCTGGGATGATCTGCACCCGACAGCCGGTCAGCAGCGCGAGTTGTACAACTGGCTCGTCGCCAACGGTGAGGGTGTGTTGACGGGGGATTCGTTCTTCCACCTGTCGGCGTTCGGTGACGCTCTTCCCGGTCTCAACCTCTGTGGCGCGGGGCGGGTGGTGTGCCTGATCGACCCGATCGGTGATGTGTATGCGTGCCCGTTCGCCATTCACGAGAACTTCCTCGCCGGCAACATAGTCCGTGACGCGAAGGACGGTATGGGAGGGTTCCAATCCGTCTGGCAGACCTCGGAGTTGTTCCAGGAGTTGCGCTCCCCGCAGACCTCGGGTGCCTGCACCAAATGTGCCCACTTCGATTCGTGCCGCGGTGGCTGTATGGCAGCGAAATTCTTCACCGGTCTCCCCATGGATGGCCCGGATCCCGAATGCGTCATCGGTAACGGCGAAATGGCATTGGCAGCGGCGGGCGAGATCCCCAAGTCCAGTGTCGATCATTCTCGTACCGGCCAGCGCAAAACCCCTCGAAAGTCGGTGCCGCTCACGTTGATGATGCGTCCGCCGGCGAAGATCTGCGACGAGAACCCGCTCGCAGGAATGGAACAGGAAGCACAGTAATGGCCAAGAGTGCGTGGTTCGAGACCGTTGCCGAAGCGCAGCGGCGGGCGAAGAAACGTCTACCGAAATCCGTGTACGCGGCCCTGGTAGCCGGGTCCGAACGTGGGTTGACGATCGACGACAACATGGCCGCGTTCGGCGAACTCGGCTTCGCCCCGCACGTGGCAGGATTGTCTGACAAGCGGGATCTGTCGACGACGGTGATGGGGCAGCCGCTGTCGTTTCCGGTCATGATCTCCCCGACGGGTGTGCAGGCGGTCCACCCCGACGGTGAGGTCGCTGTCGCGAGAGCGGCTGCGGCGCGGGGTATTCCGATCGGCTTGTCGTCGTTCGCGAGCAAGTCCGTCGAGGAGGTCGCTGCGGCGAATCCGCAGACGTTCTTCCAAATGTACTGGGTGGGCTCGCGCGAGATCCTGCTGCAGCGGATGGAGCGGGCCCGCGCAGCAGGTGCGGTCGGGCTGATCATGACATTGGACTGGTCGTTCTCCAATGGCCGCGACTGGGGTTCGCCGTCGATCCCGGAGAAGATGGATCTCAAGGCAATGGTGCAATTCGCACCGGAGGGCATCACCCGCCCGAAGTGGTTGTGGGAGTTCGCCAAGACCGGCAAGATCCCCGACCTGACGACCCCCAACCTCACGCCACCGACCGGCGGTCCCGCGCCGACGTTCTTCGGAGCGTACGGCGAGTGGATGGGTACTCCGTTGCCGACCTGGGAGGACGTGGCGTGGCTGCGGGAGCAGTGGGGCGGGCCGTTCATGCTCAAGGGTGTCATGCGGGTCGATGACGCCAAGAAGGCCGTCGACGCAGGAGTGACGGCGATTTCGGTGTCCAATCACGGTGGCAACAATCTCGACGGCACACCGGCACCGATCCGAGCGTTGCCGGCGATCGCGGAGGCCGTCGGTGATCAGGTCGAGATCACCCTCGACGGCGGAATCCGGCGCGGCAGCGACGTGGTGAAAGCACTCGCACTCGGTGCGCGTGCGGTGTTGATCGGGCGGGCGTACCTGTGGGGTCTGTCGGCCGGTGGCCAGGCCGGTGTGGAGAACGTACTCGACATCCTGCGCGGCGGAGTCGATTCGGCCGTCCTCGGACTCGGGCACACGTCGGTACACGACCTGTCACCGTCGGATGTGGTGATGCCGGCCGGGTTCGACCGCAGGCTGGGTGTGTGACCGACTGGTTCGAGACTGTCGCCGAAGCGCAGCGGCGCGCGAAGAAGCGGCTTCCTAAGTCCGTGTATTCGGCGTTGGTCGCGGGATCAGAACAGGGAATCACCGCCTCGGACAACACCGCTGCGTTCGGTGAACTCGGATTCGCCCCGCACGTGGCAGGTTTGTCGGACGCGCGCAATCTGTCGACGACACTGATGGGGCAGTCGCTGTCGTTTCCGGTGATGATCTCCCCGACGGGTGTGCAGGCTGTGCACCCGGACGGGGAGGTTGCGGTGGCGAGGGCGGCAGCGGCACGGGGGATTCCGATGGGTTTGTCGTTGTTCGCGAGCAAGCCCATCGAGGAGGTCGTCGCGGCGAATCCGCGGACGTTCTTTCAGTTGCATTGGGTGGGTTCGCGGGAGTTGTTGGCGCACATGCTCGATCGTGCACGTGCGGCGGGCGCGGTCGGGCTGATATTGACGATGGATTGGTCGTTCTCGGAGGGGCGCGATTGGGGGAGTCCGGTGATACCGGAACGCCTCGACGCGCGGGCGATGATGCGGTTGGCACCCGAGGTACTCGCCCGTCCGCGGTGGCTCGCTCAGTGGGCGCGGTCGGGTGCGTTCCCGGATCTGACGGCACCGAATCTCGCGCCGCCCGGTGGGCCCGCCCCGACGTTCTTCGCCGCGTATCGGGAGTGGATGTCCACCCCGCTGCCGTCGTGGGAGGACATCGCCTGGCTACGCGCGCAGTGGGATGGACCGTTCATGCTCAAAGGTGTTTCGCGGGTCGACGACGGGCTCCGGGCAGTCGATGCCGGTGTCACGGCGATCTCGGTGTCCAATCACGGGGGCAACAACCTCGACGGTTCGCCGGCATCGATCCGGACGTTGCCGGCCATCGCAGAGGCAGTGGGCGATCAGGTCGAGATCACCCTCGACGGCGGTATCCGGCGGGGCAGTGATGTCGCGAAAGCACTCGCTCTCGGTGCGCGGGCCGTCCTGATCGGGCGGGCGTATCTGTGGGGTCTCGCCGCGAACGGTCAGGCCGGAGTGGAGAACGTCCTCGACATCCTGCGCGGCGGTCTCGACTCCGCAGTCCTTGGCCTCGGCCGCGCATCGGTCCACGAACTGTCGCCGTCGGATGTCGTCGTGCCGGTGGATTTCAGTCGAGCGAATCAGCCCCCGGTCCGAGATACCCGAACCCGATCGGAGTCCGGGATACGGAACCGAGGAGCTGATTCGGAACGGCCACGGGTGTGTCACCAGTCGGACAGCTGAGTGTGACCGTCCTGTAGGGCACGTGCGAAGAGGGCAGCCTTCGTCGGTGCGTTGCGTCCCACTGCCGCGTACTTCTGACGAATGCGGGTGATGTGCGTGTTGATCGTGCCCACCGAGATGAAGACGGATCGAGCTGCGACCGTCTTCGAGTCGGAGGCGAACCAGGCGAGCATGACCTCGATCTCGCGAGCGCTCAGTGCAGGCTTGCGCCGACGAGGGTCGGGAGGTGTCGGGAACGCACCGGATGTCGGTTGTACCGGCCTCCGGAACCGATGATGTACCGCCGTTGCCAACGTGTGTTCGAGCACGAGAAGTTACCCCCTTGGAGAATCCACCGACAGGCTCATCGTCGGGGGAATTTCCTCGCGGTTCCAGCTCTGCGAGGAAGTCCATACAAGGTCAATACGTAGTGCTTCGCGCTCGATCCAAGCGTCATTCAAACGAATCAACTTGCCGTTCTTGCTGCTCAGAGGGCGTTCGAGTGCGTATGCACTTGATTTCCCGGCCTTATAGTTTTCGCCCATGACCTCTGATCGCCCGGATCCCTCGTCGATCTCGGACCGCACCGAATTCGCTGCGGGGCTGCGGGCGATCAGGATCCGGTCAGGTGCCACGGTCCGCGATATCGTCGAGCGCTCCGGTGGGCTGCACGGCACGATCAGTGGCTGGTTCTCCGGTCACCACGTCCCCACCAAAGCCAGTGCCGAGATGTTCTCTGCGGTACTCATCGCCTGCGGTGTCGACAACGAGGACGAGCGTGCACGGTGGTGGGACGCGGTGTCGAGGGTGCGGTCCGTCTCGGGCAGGCGCACGGTCGACCCGGTGAAGGGCGACCCTCCGTACAAGGGCCTGGAAGCGTTCGAGTCCGCCGATGCGGAGTGGTTCTTCGGACGCGACGATGTGATCGAGCGTCTGAGCACGCGCGTCCGCGGAGCCCTCGACGGTGGGGGAGGCATCGTTTTTGTCGTCGGTGCTTCGGGCTCGGGCAAGTCCTCGCTGCTTCGCGCCGGCCTGGCACCGGTGTTCGCTGGTTCGGACATTTTCTCCGGCGTCGGCGACATACGCGCTTTCCCTGCGCGAGCAACGTCGTTCGCACCGGGCTCGGTCGTCGTGCTGGATCAGGCCGAGGAGCTGTGGACGCTCGCGTCGGCGAGTGAACGCGAGAACTTTCTCCGTGCGGCATCGGAGTTGCCGATGTCCGGGTCGGTCCTCGTCGTCGGACTGCGGGCCGATTTCTACCAGGACGCCGTATCCGAGGATGCTCTGCTGGCCGGGCTGTCCGACAACCCGGTGGTCGTCGGACGTCTCACCGAATCACAGCTGCGGCAGGTCATCGTCTCGCCTGCCGCGAAGGCGGGTGTCACTGTCGACGATGCTCTGGTGCAGGTGTTGGTCGGCGAGTTGGGTCCGCGCGGATCGCAGTTCGCCCACGACTCGGGTGCCCTGCCATTGCTCTCGCATGCACTGCTGACCACGTGGCAGGTCTCCAGCGGCCGAACGCTGACCGTCGCGGACTATCTCGCAACCGGTGGCATCGGCGGAGCGGTGGGCCAGAGCGCCGAGGAAGTGTTCTCCACCTTGACTGCCGAACAGCAGCGCGAAGCACGCCGCATCTTCATGCGTCTGGTCAATCTCGACGACGACGTGGTCACTCGTCGCCGCGTCGATCGTGTCGAGCTGTTCCACGGTGACGACGATGCCGACGTGGTCACCGACGTCGATGTCGTCATCGAAAGGTTCGCCGCGCGCAGACTGCTGACCGTCGACGAAGAGACAGTCCAGGTCACCCACGAGGCGTTGCTCACGGCATGGCAGCGGCTTCACGAGTGGCTCGACGACGATCGTCAATGGCTGGTCGAACACCGTCGGCTCACCCGAGCAGCCGAACTGTGGGAGAACAACGACCGTGACGCGGGCTCGCTGCTCCCGGAGTCGAGGCTGTCATTGGTACAGGAATCCGTCGGACCGGTGCGTCGGCGAGATCTCAATGCCGTCGAGAAGCTCTTCCTCGAAGCAAGCGCGAATCGAGTCGAGGAACAGAACCGAAACGACCGACGTCGACGACGCACCCTCGAAACACTTGTCACCGCACTCGCGCTTCTGACCGTACTCGCGGTGACACTGGCGGTGACGGCATTCGTTGCCCGATCGGACGCGAACACCAGACGGGTCGATGCCGAACATGCGGAGGCGGTGGCCGTGTCACGCCAGATCGCCGGTGTGGCAGGGCAATTGCGAACGCAGGATCCCGGGCTGGCGGCATATTTCGCGCTGGCGTCGTACGAGACCGAACGAACATCGGAGGCGCGATCGGCGCTGCTCGATTCTTCGGCGATCCATACTCCGGTACGCCTGCGCGGAGTCGAGGGTGAGTCCGTGACCGCGGTGGATCCGCGCGGAAGCGTCGTGGCGACAGCCGGATCCGACGGGCGCGTACGACTGTGGTCTCTCGACGACGGCCACGCCCGGCTCGGTGAGATCGGTTCGCGGGATTCACTTGTGCTGTCGTTCGATCCGCGTGGTCGAGTTCTCGCAGTGGGCGGGTACTTCGGCGTCGAGTTGTGGGACGTATCGGATCCGACGAGGCCGACGACGTTGTCTGTCACGGATGTCACCGGTGTCCGGAGCCTGTCGTACTCGCCCGACGGCCGGTTCCTGATCGTCGGCACCCAGGACGAGAGGTTGCCCCTTCTCGACGTCACAGAACCCACCGCGCCCCGCACGATCGGTGAGTTCTCGCAACCCGGTTCGCCCTCGGCAACGGAGTTCAGCCCGAACGGCAGGTTCCTGGTGACGGCCGGTGCCGGCCGCGCGATGCGGTTGTGGGACGCGACGCAGCTGACGGTTCTTCCTGCAGCGCAGCCCGTTCCGCTGCTCGACGTTCCTTCCGACGGGTCGACCTACACCTGGCGACAGTTGGCGTTCTCTCCCGACGGAACGACGTTGATCGCGGGTACCACCGGCCGTGAGGTTCTCCGGTGGGCCGTCGACGATGCCGGCCGACTCACTCCACTGTCTGCGTTGACGGGCTTCACCAGCTACGTCAACGATGTTGCGTTCAGCCGCGACGGGGCTCTGATCGCTGCGGCGAGTTCGGACAACTCGACGAAGGTGTGGAATGCGGCCTCGGGAACGCTGCAACTGACGCTTCCCGGTCCGATCGCGGTCGGTTCACTCGCGTTCTCACCGGATCGCTCGTCCATCGTGACTGCGAGCGGTGATGGAATCACCCGGATCTGGCCCGTTCCCGGACCGGTCCTCGCCGATGCCGGTGACACCGTCTTTCAGAACGCCATCGATTCGTCGGGCACCCGCCTGCTGGTAGGTGCCGGTCGCCGCGCCACCGGCACGGTCCTCTGGGACGTCACGGATGTGGAGAATCCGGTGGCGTCGCCGCCGCTGCTGATCGGCGACGGTCTCGAGCAGACAGGTGCCGTGGCACTCACCGCCGACGGCACCCGAGCTGCGGCGGGCACGTCGACCGGTGGATTCCAGTTGTGGGACACAACCGATCTCGACGATCCGGTAGCCCTCGGCACCATTCGAACGGCAACGAGCAGTCTGACTGCGGTGGTGGCGTTCGATAGTTCTGGGACCATGCTCCTCGTGTCGGGCCAGAACTCGAACGACGTGTCGTTGTGGTCACTGGCGGATGCTTCGGCCCCGCGGGCTTTGTCGACCTTCGAGGCAGGAAACTATCCCTCCGCAATGGTGCTGTCTCGTGATGGGTCGGTGCTCGCCGTCGCCAGTGTCGGCGGTGTGGTCGAGTTGTGGGATATCGGCGACCCCACCGATCCGCGTCCGATCACCACGCTCGGCGGGTTCGGAAGTGCAGTCCAGGCCGTGGCAATTTCCCCGGATGGGCGAACTCTCGCCGCGGGTAGTGCTGATCGCTCGATTCGATTGTGGGACATGGCAGATCCTGCCCGACCGCAGCATGTGGTTCGACTCGTCGGGCCGTCCAATCCGATCTGGTCGCTCGCCTTCGATCGGTCCGGTACGCGGTTGACCGCAGGCGACGGCGGTTCGACGGTCTGGCTGTGGAATGTCGGTGATCGTGCCGCGCCCGAGCAGTATGCAGCCCTCACCGCGTACGGCCAGCGTGTCTACACGGCGGTGTTCGCCGCAGACGGGCAGGTGTTGTTCGGTGGTGGCACGGCCCGCGATGTCCGCATGTGGCGGACCGAGCCGGAGGACGTCCGCACTCGCTTGTGCGAATCCGGTGGATCCTCGGTAACCGAAGCCGAATGGGCCCAGTACCTACCCGGCGTTGCCTACCGCACGTTGTGCGAGAGCTGATGGGTGGAAGCGCTTACCGGATCGGGTCAGCGGGAGGCCTGCTGAAACCTTCGAGCATCCCCGTGTAGAGCTTGGCTGTCGGCGTGGCGAATTCGCCGCGCTTTCCGGTGCTCAGGCCCAAGGTGACGAGGGATTGCACGAACAGGGTTCCCGCGGCCACACCGTCGACCACCGGTACTCCGATCTCGGCCGAAATGTGTTGGCACAGATCGGCCATGCCCGCGCATCCGAGCACGACGGCGTCGCTGCCGTCGGTCTCGACGGCGACGCGGCACGCCTCGGTGACGATCTTGCGGGCATCGGGGTCGGTCTCGAGATCGAGGACCGGCAGTTCGCACGCATGGATGCCGAGGCAGTGGCGTCCGAAGCCGTAGTGGTTCGCCAGATCCTGGGCACGCCCGATGGTGCGTCCGAGCGTGGTGACGACGCTGAATCCTCGGCCCAGGAAGCTCGCGGCGTGCATGGCCGCCTCGGCGATGCCGACGACCGGCCCGGCCGCCAGCTCGCGGGCTGCGTCGATACCGGGATCTCCGAAGCAGGCGATGACGTAACCGTCGACACCAGCGGCCTCGCCGCGGGCGATCTCGGCGAGAATGCCGGGGACGCTGAGCGCCTCGTCGACGTGACTCTCGATCGAAACGGGCCCCATCGAGGGGCTGACCGCGTCGACGACCGTGCCCGGGCCTACCACGGCCCGGGCACAGTCACCGATCGTTGCGGTCATCGAACTGGTGGTGTTCGGGTTGATGACCTTGATGAGCACGAAACAGATCCTATGCCTTCGCTGGAGCGTCGAAGTTGGTGACGGCCAGCTTGGTTCGCGTCGCGAGGAAGTAGTACGAGGCGAATCCGATGCCACAACCGATGAACCAGCTGTACTTGGAAGCGGTGGACATACCGGCGATCTCCAGCCCGTCGACGGCTCCGTTGAACAGCACGGTGAACATCGCCACCGCCGCGCCCGCGACGGTCGCGTACACCGCCGCCGGGTTGTAGCCCTTCGAATACCAGTACAGGCCTGTCTTGGACATCGAGAAGAGTTCGTCGACCGCCACATGCTGCTTACGGATCAGGTAGTAATCGGCGATCAGGATTCCGAACAGTGGCCCGATGAACGCGCCCAGTGTCTCGAGCGTCAGGTGGATGACCTCGGGATTGTTGTACAGGTTCCACGGGGTGATCAGTACCGAACCCACTGCCGCGATCATGCCACCGGCGCGCCAGCTGATGCGTTGCGGGCTGACGTTGGAGAAGTCGAATGCCGGAGCGATGAAGTTGGCGACGATGTTGATGCCGACCGTCGCGATGGCAAAGGTGAGGGCACCGAGGACGATGGCGAAGGTGCTGTCGATGCGGGCGACCGTCTCGACGGGGTCGGTGATCAGCTCACCGAACACCGGCAGAGTCAGCGATGCGGTGACGACGACGAGGATGGAGAAGACCAGGAAGTTGATGGGCAGACCGAGGAAGTTGCCCTTCTTGACGGCGGCGTACGACTTTCCGTAGCGAGAGAAGTCACCAAAGTTGAGCATCGGACCGGAGAAGTACGAGACGACGAGCGCAATGGCTCCCAGCATGACGGGAACGGCGCTGAAGCCGGTGTACTCGACGTCGCCGAGGGTCAGATCGATTGCGCCCCAGCCGGCTTTCCAGATGAGATAGCCGCACAACATGAACATCACGACGTAGACGGCAGGGCCGCAGAAATCGATGAACTTGCGGATCGATTCCATCCCGCGCCAGAACACCGCGGCCTGGACGACCCACAGGAACAGGAAGCTCGCCCAACCGAGCAACGAGAGCCCGGCGAAACCGTAGTCGGCGGTGACGGCGTACGGACCGAGAGACGGGAACAGTTTGATCAACACGATGTCGAGGGCAGCCGACGCCAAGAACGTCTGAATGCCGTACCAGGCAACCGCTATCAAGCCACGGATGATCGCCGGAATGTTGGCACCGAGCACACCGAACACGCTGCGACAGATGACCGGATACGGAACTCCCGACACCTGGCTCGGCTTGGCGACGAGGTTGCAGAAGAAGTAGACGATCGTGATGCCGACCAGCAATGCGATCAGCACCTGCCAACTGGCCAAACCGAGCGCGAACAGGCTGCCCGCGGTCACGTAGCCGCCGACCGAGTGCACATCGGACATCCAGAAGGCGAAGAGGTTGTACGAGGTCCAGGTCTGCTTCTTCAGCGGAGCGAGATCCTCGTTGGTCAGCCGCGGGTCGTAGCTGTCCTTGATCAGTCCACCGCCGACGGGGTGGCCCGCGGCTTCCACGAGATCTCCCGTTTGAGCGGGACCGTGCGCTGTATCTGTCATCGATGCTCCTGACGGCAAGGCGTATGAGACGAACGAAGGAGATGAACGAGTGAATGAGGAAAAGCTAGCGGCGAAGTGTTGCGCGCTCGTGACGTGAGCGATATATCTTCAGCGGGGCGTTTCCGAGGGTGGATCGGCAAACAATCCGTGATCGTTGGACAGTGTCGAAATCACCGAATTGAGGCGCGTGTGGTGATGCTGTGCTGCGCTGAGCAGTCCCGCGGAATCGCCGGCGAGGAATGCCGTGAGCATGTCGGCGTGGTCGCTGTGCAGAGACGCGCGGTCGGACCCGGCGACATGCACCATGGGTTGCACGGGTTCGGTGATGTTCCAGGCGGATTCGAGCATGTGCAGCAACCTGTGCATTCGGGACGGGCGCGTCAGCGACAGGTGGAATTCACGTGAGAGGCGGTGATATTCCCGCGAGTCGTCCTGGGCGAGGGAGGCCTCGAGTTGCCTGTTGACCTCGATGAGGTGTTCGCGGTCGGTGTCGGTCGCCAGATCGACCGCGACCGGAAGTGCTGCAGTCTCGAGAACCTCTCGCACGATGTACATTTCGCGAAGTTCGGCGGCGGTCAGCTGAGCGACTGTGTAGCCCAAATTCGGTCGATGATCGACCAATCCCTCACCGATCAGTGTCTTGAGGGATTCTCGCACCGGAATTCGGCTCACTCCGAACAGTTCCGCCACTTCGTTGAGTGGAATCGGGGTATTCGGTGGAGCGTCGCCGGCGAGAATTACCCGCCGCAATTCTCGTAGAATTGCCGGTTGCGGTCCACCGGGAGTCGATATCGACAATTGCGAGAGCAATATGGACCGACGGCGGGGTGGCACGACTCGAACATTAGCGACGGTGTGTTTCGGCGGCGTGACGGTTCCGTTCCATCCGATAGCATCTGCGTCCATGGCCACGGATCCCCTCGGCGCGCAGTACTGGACGGACGTCGATGGTTCGAGGACCCTCGTCGTGCCGGTCGGTTCGATCGAACAGCACGGACCGCACCTTCCCCTCGACACCGACACCCGTATCGCCGACGCCGTCGCCCGCAGCATCCCGGACGCGGTCGTGGCTCCCCCTATCGCATACGGGGCGAGCGGCGAGCACGAGGGTTTTCCCGGCACCGTCTCGATCGGCGCCGCTGCGCTCGAAACGCTCCTGGTGGAGTACGGACGCTCCGCCTGCCGGTGGGCCCAGCGGGTGGTGTTCGTCAACGGACACGGCGGGAACGGGCCCACCGTGCGATCCGCAGTGCTGCTGCTCCGGTACGAGGGACGCGATGTCGTGTGGTTCCCATGCGCCGTACCAGGAGCAGATGCTCACGCCGGACGGACCGAAACGTCGTTGCTACTGCACCTTTCGCCCGAGGCCGTGAACATGACGAAGGCACAGGTGGGAAATGTGACCGACATCGCCGCTTTGCTGCCGGCACTTCGCGACGGTGGATTGGCACCGATCACTGCCAACGGCGTGCTCGGCAATCCCACCGGGGCCGATTCGGAGGAGGGTGAACGACTGTTCGAGGCCCTCAGCGCCCGCGCCGCCGAAGCGGTGCGCAGATGGAGTCCCTCCGAGCACGGTGTGATCGCATGACCGAATCCGTGAATCGCCTGCTGGGGGGTCCGTCGTGACGCCGCGAGAAACGGGGGCCAGGTATGTTCCTTCCGATTTCTCGGGTGGCCGACACTCCAGCGGCTTGTCCGCTTACGATCTCCTGATGGGTGAAGGTCGGTTGCCTGACGGCTTCGGGGTGCGAGTCGATCCACGCGTACGCACTTTCTCCGAAGGACGCGTCCTGATCGGTGGTTCACCGACCCGCATGCTCAAGCTCGCACCGACCGCTGCGGCGATGATCGGCGACGGATTCATCGAAGTGACGGATTCGCAGTCCGCTCTCGTGGCGCGCAAGCTGCTGGACTCCGGGGTCGGGAACCCGCGGCCGATGTCGATCCCGTCGCCGTCGGACGTCACCGTCGTCGTACCGCTCAAGAACAACGAGGCAGGGCTGGAGCGACTGATCGCGGCGCTGCACGGATTGCACGTGATCATCGTCGACGACGGGTCCGACGTCCCGGTCGCCATGCCGCAGATCTCGTGGAGTGTGGGCAGTGTGACGGTGTTGCGGCACGAGCACTCACGCGGGCCGGCTGCGGCGCGAAACACTGGCTTACGCTGTGCAACAACAGGTTTCGTGGCATTTCTGGATTCGGACGTCGTCCCGCGTAAGGGGTGGCTCGAGGTGATGCTGGGTCACTTCTCGGATCCGGCGGTTGCTCTGGTGGCACCCCGCATCGTCGCCCTCGAGCCCGAGGGCAGTGCTCTCGCCCGGTACGAACACGCTCGCTCGTCGCTCGACCTGGGCCGCAAGGAAGCGGCGGTGCGGGCAGGTAGCTCGGTCTCGTACGTCCCCAGCGCCGCGATGCTGATCCGCCGATCCGTGGCGATGGACTGCGACGGGTTCGACGAGTCGATGCACGTGGCCGAGGACGTGGACCTGTGCTGGCGATTGCAGGAGGCGGGGTGGCGGCTGCGGTACGAGCCCGTCGCCCACGTCGCGCACGAGCATCGCGTCACCTTCGGCGAGTGGTTCGCGCGCAAGCTGTTCTACGGGACCGGTGCCACACCGTTGTCCGCTCGGCATCCGGGAATGGTGCCGCCGATCGCCATGTCTCCGTGGACGTTGGTGGCCTGCCTGCTTGCCGCCAGTCTGACGCGGCTCGGGCTCGTCGGCGCGGCCGCCACGCTCGGCGTGACGATCGTCCGTCTTCGCAGAATGTTCGTCGGTCTGGATCAGCCCACTCGCATCGCAGCCATTCTGGCGGCAGAGGGTTTTGTGGCGGGTTTGTGGCAACTGGCGTCGGCTCTGTGTCGGCACTATTGGCCGATCACCCTGCTCGCCGTGCTGCTGTCGAGCCGTATTCGTAGAATAGCGCTCGGATTGGCTGTGGCAGAGGCATTCTCGGATTGGTACAAGCACCGTGAACTCGGGGGCCTCGATCCCGTTCGGTATGCCTTCTACAAGCGAGCCGACGACGTCGCCTACGGCGCGGGGCTGTGGCGCGGCGCACTGGCAGCTCGCAGCCTGGACGCGCTCAAGCCTCGACTCGACGGCTGACGTGGTGCGATCCCGGCCGGCCTCGTCGACGGTGTGAACCCCACCGAGTTCGTCGACGTCATCGTCGTCGGAGGTGGCTCCTGCGGCTGCGTCGTCGCCGCACGGCTCAGCGAGAATCCCGATCGGTCGGTGCTGTTGCTCGAAGCCGGACCGGCATTCTCCGGCGTCGCCGATGTCCCGGCGGCCTTGCTCGACGCGTCGACGCTTCCCATCGGCCCCGGCAGCGAATGGGTGGGAACCTATCCGGCCGAACTCGCGGCGGGTGTCTCACGGACGATTGCGCGAGGTCGGGTCCTGGGAGGCTCCGGAGCAGTGAACGGCGGCTACTTCATCCGCGCCACGCCTGGCGACTTCGACGCCTGGCCGCAGTCGGCGTGGTCTTTCGATCAGGTCCTGCCGTTCTACATCGGCTCCGAAACCGACCTCGACGCCGGAGCGAGGGGGCGGTGGCACGGCACCCGCGGGCCGATGCCGGTCTCGCGCGCTCCGATGCAGGATCGACATCCCCTGACGGCGGCATTCGTGGATTCGGCCACGAACGCGGGCTTTCGATTCCGTGAGGACATGAACTCTCCGGACGCTGCCGCCGGGGGAGTGGGCATCGTTCCGTCGAACGTCGTCGACGGGACACGCGTAAGTGCCGCTCTGGCTTATCTTCTGCCGGTCGCGGGACGAAAGAACCTAAGAGTGCAGGGCAATTCGACGGTGTCGTCGTTGATATTCAAGCGCAACAAGGTGATCGGGGTCGAGATCATCGTCGACGGCGTACGCAGAGTCGTCGAGTCGGACACCGTCGTCGTCTCGGCCGGCGCGGTGCACACCCCCGCTCTGTTGCTTCGATCCGGCATAGGACCGTCCGAAGGATCTGCTGCGCTTGGCATTTCGGTCATCGCCGACAGTCCGGGAGTAGGTCACGGTTTCAGCGATCATCCCGAGGTTGCCGTTCCCTTCGTCACGAAGAACGACAGGTCGACGCCATCGCCTGCGCTGGAGGCGGTTCTGCATGCGGGCGAGGTGGAAATCAGGCCGTACACCAGGAGGTTCGACCAACTGATCTCCGGTCTCTCGCGTGTGCCCCACGTGTTCGGGGTCGGGCTCATGCGCTCGACGGCGCGAGGGAGCATCACGCTGCGCAGCACGGATCCGTTCGAGGCCCCGGACGTGAGATACCGCTATCTCGAATCCGACGGTGACCGGCGGGCGATGCGAGGTGGCGTCGAACTGGCGCGCGAGTTGCTCGCATCGCCGTCCATGGCGGTCGAGGTCGAAGTGCCCGCGATCGACGACCCTCTCGCGGCACTCGGCACGTCGCTGCACATGTCCGGTAGCGCCAAGATGGGGCCCGAGTCCGATCCGGAGTCGGTGCTCGACGATCACTGCCGCGTGCGCGGGGTGGACGGAGTCTTCGTGGTCGATACCTCGGCGTTCCCGGTGGTGCCCAGTCGCGGCCCGCATGCGACGGCCATCATGTTCGCCGAGCGTGCCGTGGCGCTGATGGGAGTGGAGCCTGCGGAATGACCCGGGTGGATGGGAGTGGAGCCTGCGGAATGACCCGGTGGATGGGAGTGGAGCCTGCGGAATGAGGCGGTGTGCAGGAGTTGACCACCGCAGTCGTGTGAAGGCGTAGCGTTCGTGGTCTGGGGACCGTTCAGGTTCCCCAATAGATGGGTTACTGCTATGTCGGACAAATCGCCCCGCAACACGATGACCAAGAAATCCGGCAAATCACTCAAGGACAAGCGCGCCGACAAGCGGGCCAAGTCGAGCGGTGACACCAGCAACGACATCATCACCTCGGCAGTCAAGAAGAAGTAGGCGCTCGCGGTCGGCGGGACCGGCCACCGCCGTTCCGTCGGCCCCGGCTGTATCCTTGCTTGTGAGCTGGGTTACAGCGATGTGGACAGGTCACGGAGGAAGCGTCGAATGGCAAGCCGATCGGACAGTGGCGGCAACCCCTGGGTCGCAGTGCGCCCCGGCGAGGACATCGCTGTGCTCGCGCGCCAAATGTCCAGTGCCCATCAATCTTTCGTCGACGACATTCGTACTCACGGTTCGACGGTTCGCTCGGTGGTGCTCGATTCGTGGATGCGTAGTCGCACCAAGGGCGTCGATCCCGACGGCGGGAACGACACTCCCGCGTTGACCGGGCCGGATCTCGAGCGCTACCGCAACGGGCATCCGATGTCCATCATCCGGCCGGTCATCCGCAAGCTGCTGGTCGAGGACGCGTCGGACACCGGATTGCTCGTCGCCATCTCCGACGCCGAGGGCCGGCTGCTGTGGGTCGAGGGTGATTCCGCGGCGAAGGACCGAGCGCTCACGATGGACTTCGCCGAGGGGGTCGACTGGAGCGAGGAGAGCAAGGGCACCAATGCCCCGGGTACTGCGCTCGCGGTCGACCACAGCGTGCAGATCTTCGCGTCCGAGCACTTCTCGCGTTCGGTGCACGAGTGGAGCTGCTCGGCGGCCCCGGTGCACCACCCCACCAGTGGCCACATTCTGGGAGCCATCGACATCACCGGTGGCCCGCGCGTTGCGGTACCCGAGGTGCTCTCGCTGGTCCGTGCCACCGTCGCCGCGGCCGAATCCGAGTTGCGGCTGCATTTGATGAATTCACCGAAATCGTTGGGCGACACAGCTCCCCGGCTCGAAGTTCTCGGATCGGGTCGGCCCGGATTGGTGCGGAGTTCCGGCCGGATACCGCTCTCTCAACGACACGCGGAGATCCTGCTTCTGCTCGGTGAGCATCCCGAGGGCCTCAGTTCCGACCACCTCGCCGTGCTGCTCGACGAGCACGAGCTCGACTCCGTGACCATCCGCGCCGAGATGTCGAGACTGCGTAAGACATTCGGAACCGCAGGCCTGGCGTCGCGCCCCTACCGTCTGGTCGGAGAGTTGTCCTCCGACGTCGGCGATATTCGCCGCGCCCTCGATCGCGGCGACGTCGACGCCGCCCTTCGGATCTACTCCGGCCCGGTGCTACCCGGATCGTCCGCGCCCGGTATCGAGGAGATCCGCGAGGAATTGCGGTCTCGAATGCAGGCAGCGCTGCTCCGACTCGGGGATCCGGTGCTGCTGGCCCAGTGGACATCGTCCATTCACGGTCGCTCGGATGTGGTCGCCTGGGAGGCCTACCGGTCCACCCTGAGCAGAGATTCCGCGCTCTACGGGCAGGTCAGCGCGCGTATCGATCTGCTCGACCGCGATCTCGGAATCTGACTGCAGGATCCGAGGACCGTCCGGTCGGGCGTAAGCAACCTAGTTGCAACGTTGCACCGCCTAGTGTCCTGAATCACACACCGCATCAACTGTGAAGCACGTGTCGATCAGGAGGATTTTCAATGTCCGTCTACGCCCGTCCAGGTACCGCCGATTCCATCATGTCGTTCCAGTCGCGCTACGACAATTGGATCGGCGGCGAGTGGGTACCGCCGGTCAAGGGTCAGTACTTCGAGAACCCGACTCCCGTCACCGGTGAGAACTTCTGCGAGGTCGCCCGCTCCACGTCCGAGGACATCGAGCTCGCGCTCGACGCCGCACACGCCGCAGCCCCCGCATGGGGCAAGACCTCCGCTGCCGAGCGCGCCGTGATCCTCAACAAGATCGCCGACCGTATCGCGGACAACCTCGAGTCCATCGCGCTGGCGGAATCCTGGGACAACGGCAAGCCGATTCGCGAAACCCTCAACGCCGACATCCCGCTGGCCATCGATCACTTCCGGTACTTCGCCGGCTGCATCCGCGCGCAGGAGGGCTCGCTGTCCGAAATCGACAGCGACACAGTGGCTTACCACTTCCACGAGCCGCTCGGAGTCGTCGGGCAGATCATTCCGTGGAACTTCCCGATTCTCATGGCCGTCTGGAAGCTGGCCCCCGCTCTCGCAGCCGGCAATGCCGTCGTGCTCAAGCCTGCGGAGCAGACTCCCGCGTCGATTCTGCACCTGATCTCGATCATCGGTGACCTGCTGCCCGCCGGTGTGCTCAACATCGTCAACGGATTCGGCGTCGAGGCAGGCAAGCCGCTGGCATCGAGCCCGCGTATTTCCAAGATCGCGTTCACCGGCGAGACCACCACCGGCCGCCTGATCATGCAGTACGCATCGCAGAACCTGATTCCGGTGACGCTGGAACTCGGCGGCAAGAGCCCCAACGTCTTCTTCTCCGACGTGCTGCAGGCCAACGACGACTACCAGGACAAGGCCCTCGAAGGCTTCACGATGTTCGCCCTCAACCAGGGCGAAGTCTGCACCTGCCCGTCGCGCTCGCTGATCCAGGCGGACATCTTCGACGAGTTCCTCGCCCTCGCTGCCATCCGCACCAAGGCTGTGCGACAGGGAGATCCGCTCGACACCGATACGATGATCGGTGCGCAGGCATCGAACGATCAGCTCGAGAAGATCCTCTCGTACATCGAAATCGGCAAGGGCGAAGGCGCGCAGGTCGTCACCGGCGGCGAGCGTGCGCAGCTCGGCGGCGACCTCAACGGCGGCTACTACATGCAGCCCACCATCTTCACCGGCAAGAACAATATGCGCATCTTCCAGGAAGAAATCTTCGGGCCGGTCGTCTCGGTCACGTCGTTCACCGACTACGACAACGCCATCGAGATCGCCAACGACACCCTGTACGGGCTCGGCGCAGGCGTCTGGTCTCGCGACGGCGGCATCGCCTACCGCGCCGGCCGCGATATTCAGGCCGGTCGCGTGTGGACCAACACTTACCACCAGTACCCCGCGCACGCCGCGTTCGGTGGCTACAAGCAGTCCGGTATCGGCCGCGAGAACCACAAGATGATGCTCGACCATTACCAGCAGACCAAGAACTTGCTGGTGAGCTACGCCCAGAAGGCACAGGGCTTCTTCTGATGGAGAATGCTCGGCCGCCCGCGCGGCTGAAGACCACCGCCGGGGCGATGGATCTCCTCCGTCGCCTCGGCGGTATCCACGGCGAACTGATGATGCATCAGTCCGGCGGATGCTGTGACGGGTCGTCGCCGATGTGTTATCCCGCAGGGGAATTCATCGTCGGCGACCGCGACGTCCTCCTCGGATACATCGACCTCCGGCTCGGGGTGGGCGAGGTTCCGCACGACCTCCCCGACGGTGTCGATGGTGTGCCGGTGTGGATTTCGGGTTCTCAGTTCCAGGCCTGGAAGCACACACAACTCGTGCTCGACGTGGTACCCGGCCGGGGCGGCGGGTTTTCGCTCGAATCACCCGAGGGAGTCCGCTTCCTCAGTCGAGGGCGCGCGTACACCCCGGAAGAGAACGAGCTTCTCGCCGCGTATCCACCGCTCGTCGGCGTCGATTGGGAAGAAGGTCGGCGCCCGCCGGTGCCGGACGATCCGCTCGTGGTCGCCGAGGCCGTCGATGCATGTCCCGTCCCGGGGATGCTCCAGGGCTGAGTGCCTGCGGCAGTGGTGCGGTTGAATGCCCCTGGGGGGCTGTCGCATTTTGATGGTGGGGCGTCTCGAGTGTCGAGGCGCCCCATTGTCGGTGGTGCGGGACAATGTGTTGGTGGCGAAGGGCTATCGACCGGTCGATCGTGATCAACAGTTTCTGATTCC
>NZ_JALGQI010000023.1:0-63902 GCF_022810385.1 Rhodococcus sp. ARC_M12
TCTCCTTCGGGACGCTGGTGTGTGGTCAGAGACCATCAGCATCGGAGGAGGCCCGCCCTCATTGGCGGAGCCACACGGGTGAGCACTTTCAGAGATCAGATCTGGGCATTTTCACTGAGCGCCGTCAACGGGGATGAGTCCTCAAACTCAGAACCACGGTGACGGGCACCAATCATCCCCCGAAGCACAGAAAGAACTCAGGGGGCCACGCGTCGACCGGACATTACCGTTGGTTCGCTGGGGTCGTCCCAGATGGTGTCAGCGTCCCACTGGTAGACCTCTTGGGCGCGAACCTTGTACATGCCTATGCTCCCGGCGTACTCGACGCGACGGCTGGTCAAACACTGAATCTGGCCGTCGTTCTGATAGATCACGGTGGCGAGGCTGTCGAGCAGGCCCTTCAGCAGATTGTCGGCATCCTTTCGGCGGCTGCCACGAGGCACAAGTGAGGTGACCGAAATACACATCGGACTGTCGACGGTCGGTTGCCGGCCGCGAGAGAATTCCTTCAGCATGGCGGTTACTGCCACCTTGAGCTCGGCGTTGCGGGCGTGGTCAGTTTGTGCGGACCAGGGCTCCACCTGGATCGGCCAGTGCTGGATCACGGCATCCGGCACCGGTTCGCATGCGTTGCATGGAAGTTGCGCTATCGAGCTCATCTTCGACCTGGGTGAAAGTGCTGCCACAGGGCGACGTGTCGGCCATTCGACACGAAAGTCAGGAAGGTACGCGGCTTTCAAGGTTCCACGCATAGACACCAGCCACTCGTGCACGTCCTGGCGCTGCCGAGGCGTGGGTGGGTCGGCCAGCGCCCTTGAGGTCTCCTGTGAGTAGAACGAGAAGATGACCGCCAGGCGCGTATCCGGCGTGTCGTGTTCGGTCAATAGTTGCAGCGCTGAATCGATCGGATGCAAGCTCATGGATTGATCCAACCTTGCCGGTGGCGTGCGTACCCCGTCGGTCCGCGGCCGTACCGATACTGACCCATGGCACGTTCTGAACTGTAATGAAAATCGTTACCGATAACGGATATTATGTCAGGTAAAGTGCTGCATATTGTTCCAGCACTTCGCTTTTCGAATATACGAGGAGCTAGCGAGGGAGGATCGAGCCAGGCAGATCGACCTGTACATGGCAGTGACCGTTCCGCGCATTTCGAGCCGTCCTCGGTAGAAGCTTGATGAGACCACCGTGAGGATCTCGCAGCAGCGCTATGCGATGCCGGTACGGACAGCCGAATCGACGGTCCTCCACGTGACGTGACCGCCGTCTACGGATCCGGTACGGACGGCACGTCGACACCGATGGTCGAGCGGGCTGCTGGGGAGCCGACGCGCTCGTACGCAGCCGTCATGTCGATGGACGAGACCGAAGCGACGCTGGTCAGTGCATCGGACACAGTGATGATTCGCCCGTTGACGTACGGGCGGATCTTGAAGAGCTCCTCGACGACCGGGCGCGGTATCTCGATGGTTCTGGTCAGTGCGAAGTCGATGTCGAAAACTACGACCACGACCACGTCGTAATCGCTATCGCGGATTGCGCTGAGGTTTCGTCTGCCTCGAAGCTCGGTCTGCCGCATTCCCTTGACCTGCAAGCGACGCCCGCTCGGATCCTGGACATCCCAGCCTTTCTGGGAGAACGAACCTCGCTGGCCACCGTAGTGCTCGTGCACTATCGCCTCAGCGATGTCACCAACCGGGTTGTTGTTCGTTCGAACTACTCCCCGGACACGGAGTTCGTTCATGGTTCCGGCCCACAGGCGCAGCAGCTCGGCAATGGTCAACGACGACAGGTCTACAGGCACGGCGGCCATGGTAGGCCCGGAAGTCGTCCGGGAACGGAGCGCCCACGACCGCGCACCTGACGTCGATGGACAGCATCGTAGAGATGGTCGACGGCCGACTTCGGGCCGATGCGTCGAGGAAGTGAATCGGGGGCCCCGTCGTCGGACCCCGCGGGTCGAGGATTGGTCATTTGCTTCGGATCGCTATGCGGTATTGCCTGCGAACAGGAGTTCTGGTTCACTAAGTAAATCAGCATTAGTAATCGATTGGAGCTTTCGATGACGCGCAGAGCAGTGGTGGCGGGTGTGGGAATGATCCCCTTCGCCACACCGAGCAAGTCCGATACCTACGACGTGATGGGCACTACTGCCGCGCGCGCGGCATTGGCCGACGCTGGAATCGAGTACAACGTCATCCAGCAGGCGTACGCCGGGTACGTATACGGCGATTCCACGTGCGGCCAGGCCGTCGTGTACGGACTTGGGTTGACCGGTATCCCCGTCATCAACGTCAACAACAACTGCTCCACCGGCTCCTCCGCCCTGTATCTCGCGCGGCAGGCCGTCGAATCCGGCGCAGTCGATGTCGCACTGGCGGTCGGGTTCGAGCAGATGCAACGCGGCGCACTGTCGATGGGCTACTCCGATCGACCGAGTCCGTTCGAGCGCTTCGACGAGGTGATGGATCAGATCCAGGTCCGAGACGAATCCCCCTTTGCCGCACAGATGTTCGGAGGTGCAGGCAAGCAGTACGCAGACAGGTACGGCACCTCGCCCGAGACGTTCGCAAAGATCTCCGTCAAGTCCCGGTTGCATGCGGCGAACAATCCCTACGCGGTGTTCAAGACCCCGACGAGCGTCGAAGAAGTGCTCGCATCGCCGCACATTTACGGCTCACTGACCCGGTTGCAGTGCTGCCCGCCGACCTGTGGGGCCGCTGCGGCGGTCATCGTCAGCGAGGAGTACGCGAAGAAGAACGGGCTCGACGCCTCGATCGTGATCAAAGCGCAGGCCATGACCACCGATTTCGCCTCGACGTTCGACGAGAAGGACATGACCAAGATCGTCGGCTACGACATGTCGAAGGCAGCGGCGCAGCAGGTCTACGAGATGTCCGGTGTCGGCCCCGAGGACATCCGCGTCGTCGAGCTGCACGACTGCTTCACCGCCAACGAGCTGCTCACCTACGAAGCGATCGGTCTCACGCCCGAGGGAACGGCCGAGAAGTTCATCAACGACGGCGACAACACCTACGGCGGCCGAGTCGTCACCAACCCCTCCGGCGGGCTGTTGTCCAAGGGGCATCCGCTCGGCGCGACCGGCCTGGCACAGTGCGCAGAACTGGTGTGGCAGTTGCGTGGACAGGCCGAGAACCGTCAGGTCGAGGGAGATCTCAAGGTCGCTCTGCAACACAACATCGGACTCGGCGGTGCCGCCGTGGTCACCCTGTACGAGAAGGTGAGCTGAGAATGTCCATCGATCCCGCAGCGATCGGGACCGAGCTCGAGCCGGTCGCGATCACCGTCGATGCAGCGCGGTTGCGCTTCTTCGCCAAGGCAATCGGGGAAACGAACCCCGTCTATATCGATACCGATGCGGCCCAGGCCGCCGGGCATCCGGATCTGCCGGTGCCGCCGACGTTCCTGTTCTCCATCGAGCTCGACAGCCCCGATCCGTTCGCGTGGATGTCGGACCTCGGTGTCGATCTGCGCTTCGTCTTGCACGGTGAGCAGATCTTCACCTACCACTCGACGGCACATGCAGGCGACACCTTGACCGCGAGGTCGACCATCACCGATATCTACTCGAAGAAGGGCGGTGCGTTGGACTTCGTCGTCAAGGACACCGCCGTGACCCGAGCCGACGGATCCGCCGTCGCCGATCTTCGCGCAGTGCTCGTCGTACGCAACCCGGGAGGCGGACAATGACATCCACCGAACACATCACGGTCGGGACCGAACTTCCGGCCCTGGACGTCGGCAGAATCTCTCGAACCACGCTGGCGCTGTTCGCCGGTGCATCGGGCGATCACAATCCGATGCACATCGATATCGACGTCGCGAAGTCTGCCGGCCTCGAGGACGTCTTCGCCCACGGCATGCTCTCCATGGCCCACCTGGGTCGGTTGCTGACCAATTGGGTTCCGCAGGAATCGATTCGGTCCTACCGGGTTCGGTTCGCCTCCATCACACCGGTATCGGCCAAGCCGACCGCCACCGGCAAAGTCGTCTCCATCGACGACTCGGCCGGAACCCGAACCGCCACTGTGGAACTCACCGTCACTCTTGCCGACGGCACCGTCACACTCACCGGCGACGCCGTCGTCGCACTCGACTGAAAGAGACCGTTCACATCATGGGAAATCTCGACAACAAGGTCGCCATCGTCTCCGGTTCCGGACGCGGCATCGGCCGTGAAATTGCGCTCAAGCTCGCCCGCGAAGGCGCGAAGGTCGTCGTCAACGATCTCGATACCGCACCGGCCGAGGAAACCGTTGCCGCGATCACAGCAGCGGGCGGGCAGGCCGTGGCATGCGCGGGCAGCGTCACCGACGACGGCTTCGCCGAGCGGTTCGTGCAGACCGCAGTCGATTCGTTCGGCGGCCTGGACATCATCGTCAACAACGCCGGCTACACCTGGGATTCGGTGATTCAGAAGATGACCGACGAGCAGTGGGACGCCATCCTCGACGTGCACCTCAAGGCCCCCTTCCGCATTCTGCGTGCCGCGCAGCCCGTGATCGCCGCCGCGGTGAAGAAGGCCAAGCAGGACGGTCAGCCCGTGCCGTGCCGCAAGGTCGTCAACATCTCCTCCCTCGCCGGCACCGGCGGCAACCCCGGCCAAGCCAACTACTCCTCGGCCAAGGCAGGCATCACCGGTCTGACCAAGACGCTCGCCAAGGAGTGGGGCCGCTACAACGTCACCGTCAACACCGTGGCGTTCGGATTCATCAAGACCCGCCTCACCGAAGCCTCGGCCGACGGCGCAGCCACCATCGATGTGCAGGGCCGCGAGATCAAGGTCGGCGTCAACCCCGATCTGATGACCGCGATGGAGCAGATGATCCCGCTCGGGCGCGCCGGCGCACCCAGCGAAGCCGCGGGATCGGTGTACCTGCTGTGCACCCCCGAGTCCGACTACGTCAGCGCCCAGACCTTGGTCTGCGGCGGCGGCTTCAACTTCTAGGAGTCGACGATGAAGACAGCGGACTATCGGCCGACATGGATCGACGACGACGTCGTCGCGCTCAAGGACATGGCCACGAAATTCTTCCAGGCCGAGCTCCTACCGAACCAGGAACGCTTCGCCGAGCAGAAGTGCGTCGACCGGAGCTTCTGGAACGCCGCGGGAGACCTCGGTCTGCTGTGCGCCTCGATCCCGGAGGAATACGGCGGCGGCGGCGGGACCTACGCCCACGACTTCGCGATCTTCGACGCCCAGTACGGTCTCGGCGACACCAGCTTCGGCAACATGGTGCACAGCGGCATCGTCGCCCACTACATCCTTGCGTACGGAACCGAGGACCAGAAGCAGCGATGGTTGCCCAAGATGGCCACCGGTGAGATCGTCGGGGCGATCGCCATGAGTGAGCCGGGTGCCGGATCCGACCTCAAGACCATGCGCAGCAGCGCCCGCCGCGACGGCGATGACTTCGTGCTCAACGGGGCGAAGACGTTCATCTCCAACGGCAAACACGCCGACCTGGTCATCGTCGCCGTCAAGACCGATCCGTCGGCCGGTGCCAAGGGCGTATCGCTGATCGTCGTCGAGACCGCCGATGCCCCGGGATACCGAGTGGGGCGCGTGCTGGACAAGATCGGCATGAAGGGTCAGGACACCGCCGAGTTGTTCTTCGAAGACGTCCGTGTCCCGGCCGAGAATCTGCTCGGCGACGCCGGCGCCGGCTTCGCGTACCTGATGAAACAGTTACCACACGAGCGGTTGGTGATCGGGGTGTGCGCAGCCGCAGCAACGCAAACCGCTGTGGCTCTGACAGTGCAGTACACCAAGGACCGTGCGGCATTCGGCGGTCCGCTCTTCGACATGCAGAACACCCGCTTCCAGCTCGCCGAATGCGCCACCCTTGCTCACGTGTCACGAGTGTTCGTCGACAGCTGCATCGAGCGTCATCTGCGCGGCGAGCTCGACAGTGCGACCGCGTCGATGGCGAAGGCGTACACCACGGAGGTGCAGGGGCAGGTCGTCGACAAGTGCCTTCAGCTGTTCGGTGGCTACGGATACATGGCCGAATATCAGATCGCCCGGATGTACGCCGATGCCCGCGTGCAACGCATCTACGGCGGATCGAACGAAGTGATGAAGGACCTCATCGCGCGATCGCTGTAGCTGCTCCACCGCCCGACTCGAATCGAAGAGAAAGCGACGAACACTGTGGGACCTCTGGATGGCGTACGAGTGGTCGAGATTGCGAGCCTGGCTCCGGCCCCGTTCGGGTGCATGATCCTGGCCGATATGGGGGCCGAGATCATCCGGGTCGACCGCGCGGGCGGACGTGCATCGGCAGGTCTCACCCCGCCTGCCGGGCCTCTCGATCGCGGGCGGCGCAGCATCGCGGTGGATTTGAAGGATCCTGCCGGGATCGAGGCGGTACGCACACTGGTGGCCACTGCGGACGTGTTCGTCGAAGGATTCCGGCCGGGGGTGGCCGAACGTCTCGGCATCGGACCTACCGAGCTGCTCGAGATCAACCCGCGGCTGGTGTACGGGCGCATGACCGGTTGGGGCCAGGACGGCCCGCTGGCCCCGCGGGCCGGCCATGACATCAACTACATCGCCGTGGCCGGGGCGTTGGAACCGATCGGGCGCGCCGGTGAGAGGCCCCACGCGCCGATGAATCTGGTCGGCGACTTCGGCGGCGGTGGGTTGATGCTCGCGCTCGGGATCGTCTCGGCACTGTTCGAGCGGGAGCGGTCCGGGCAGGGACAGGTCGTCGACGCTGCAATGGTGGACGGGGCAGCGTTGTTGACCACGTTCATGCACGGCATGCACGCCAGCGGCATGTGGGACGGCCCGCGGGGAACCAACGCCCTCGACGGTGGAGCGCCGTTCTACGACACCTACGAAACATCCGACGGTCTGTATATGGCCGTCGGATCGGTGGAGCCGCAGTTCTACGCGCAACTCCTCGACGCCCTGGGCGTGATTGCGGCCGAGATCCCCTCCCAGTTGGATGCCGCCGCATGGCCGGAGCTGAAGAAGCTGATCGCAAGCAAATTCGTGCAGAACACTCGCGCGCATTGGACGGAGGTGTTCGCAGACTCCGACGCCTGCGTCTCCCCCGTGCTGTCGCCATGGGAAGCGCACGAGCACCCGCACAACAAGGCTCGCGAAGCGTTCATCGAGGTCGGTGGGGTCGTGCAACCGGCACCGGCCCCCCGGTTCGACCGAACGGTCAACGCGGTTCCGGTCCCGATGGACGACGGCGGTCGCGACGTGACCGAGACGCTCACCCGCTGGGGTCTCGGGGCGGACACCGTGACCGCGATGACCTCCTCGGGCGCAGTCCGCTGACCGATACGTGCGATCAGCGATCGAGCCCGAGTACCGCGTCGCCGATGCAGGCGAGCTCGTGAACGAGTTCGCCTGCCGGTGTCGTGGTGAACCGATCGACCGCGATGTTGACGACCACGATGTTGACCACCGTGATCGCGGCGAGGACGGTTGCCCGCAGTTCCTCGGTATCGGTATCGGTACCGGGATGAACAGAGGCCAGAAGATGAACCCACTCGTCGACGTATTCGCGCTGCCTGGACCGCAGCTGGTGCCGCAACGGGTCGGTCAGACTCGCCGTTTCGTTGACCACGATGGTCACCAGAGCAGGATGATCGGTCATCGACTCGATGTACGACACCAACGACAGATGCACGCCGTGCGCCGCAGATTCCGCGTGTGCGAGCGCTTTGTTCAACCCGATGTCAAGCATGTCGGCACCCCGATTGAGTGCGGCGATGAGAATGTCGTCCTTCTTCGCGAAGTGGTTGTACACGCTCGGTCCGGCCATTCCGGCGGATTGCCCGATCTCGTCCATCGTCACAGCGTGGAAGCCGCGTTCGGCGAACAGTGTTGTCGCTTCACCCAGAAGGACTTCTCGCCGAGAGCGGCGCGTGTGCCGTGGCGGTGCGAGTGTCCTGACAGGGTCGACGCTCGGTTCCGGCTGATCGAAACGGACGTCGACGACCCTGCCGATGATCGTCTCGAGCAGTGACCGGTACCGCTCGCTGGGCACCTGTGCGCGGTGGTAGGAGGGACTGAGCAGGATTGCAATCACGGCATCGGCGAGGAGTCGGCACTCGTCTGCACTGGAGGCCGGCCTGTGAGCGGCGATCAACTCACCGACACGCTGCTGGCAGTATCGGCGGCGATCGCGAAGTTCGGTCCGTTGATGCTCGGGGAGATTGCGGGCCTCGCGTTGCCAGAGCACTCCGATGTCGCGGCGCGAGACTGCCAGCGTTACCAACGTCGACATCGTCGAGGCGAAGTCGGCAGTGTCGTCGGCGAGCGCGGCAACGAACCGATCGGAGCCTTCGAGTGTCAGTTCGGTGAGCATCGATTCCTTGTTGCGGAAGTGCTTGTACAGCGCTCCTGCTGTGATGCCCACCGCATCGGCGATCTCGGAGATGTTGGCGTTGCTGTATCCGACAGTGCCGAACTGAGCCGCAGCGGCCGTCAATATCTGGGCCCGACGGTCGCGGGGGCGGCGCGTACCGACTCCGGTGGACTTCACCTGCGCTGTACTCATTGCCCGCCGATCCGTTCCGAACATCCGATGGTGCCGATCCTAGTGATGTACCACGCGCACACCGCACTTCTCGTAACTCTCGACGCCGCACCGGGGCACGGCGTCCCGTCGCGTCGCCCCCTGGGATCAGGGCGCTGAGCTCGCGAAGCCGACAAGGCTGTAGAAGCTAATGAAAAATTACTTATTGCATTGAAAGCCACTACAGAACGATTTGCAACCTCTACTATTGCCAGTAGAAATTTACCGAGCAGGTATCGAAGGGGAAAGCGGCTATGCCAACGATCGGAAGCATGTTGACCGTCAGTGCGCAGCGGTGTCCGGACAGGACGGCGCTGGTGCTCGCATCGAGTAGGCGTACCTACCGAGAACTCGACGCCGAGGTCAATCGTGCAGCCCACGCACTGCACCGACTCGGGTTGAGCAAGGGAGATCGATTCGCCCTGATGGCCGGGAACTCCGATTGGTTCGTGATCGCGTTCTATGCCGCGGCAAAGCTCGGAGCCATCGTCGTACCCATCAACCCACGATCCGCTGGACCGGAACTGCGCTATCTCCTCGACGATTCAGGTGCATCGGTCCTGGCATTCGATGCAACCGTCTCGCAGGTGGTCACCGAGACCGTCGGTGACGCGAGCTCCCCGCTGCTCCTCGCGCTCGGACACGTGGAGGGGCACCGCAGTCTCGCGGACCTCGCCGCCGACGAGCCCGACTCCACACCCGAGGTCCTGGTCGACGAATCCGACGATGCGCTGATTCTCTACACCTCCGGAACTACAGGTCGCCCCAAAGGCGCTCTGTTCGACCATCATCGGACCATCTGGGTGGGTATTTCACTCACCAGCCTGTTCGGGCTCACCGAGGCGGACCGGCTGCTGCACGTCGCTCCGCTCTACCATGCAGCCGAGCTGACGATGATGCTCATTCCCGGCACGATGGTCGGCGCGACACATGTCGTACTCCCCGGCTTCGAGCCCACAGCAGTACTGGACGCGCTCGAGAGCGAGCGGATCACCGGCTTCTTCGGCGTGCCGACGATGTACCAGATGCTGCTCCGCCAACCCGACCTCGCCGACCGCGACCTCAGCGCATGGAGGACCGGAATCTTCGGTGCCGCACCGATGCCCGCTGACGCCGTCGGCCGCCTCCTCGACGCACTGCCGGCAGTGAACCTCTACCAAGCGTGCGGTCAGACCGAAGGTGGACCGGGCGGAATCTACAGCCGCCCGCACGAGGTACGGGCCAAGCCCTCCGCAAGCGGCCGATTCAGCCTGCTCAACACCGTCGTCCGAGTGGTCGACCCGGAGAACCGGGATGTGCCACGCGGGGAGACCGGGGAGCTGATCCTGCAGGGCGAGACCGTCATGAAGGGCTACTGGAACAAGCCGCGAGAGACCGCAGACGTCCTACGCGAGGGATGGCTGCACACCGGCGACCTCGCGCGAATCGACGACGACGGATACATCACGCTGGTCGACCGAATGAAGGACATGATCATCACCGGTGGCCGCAACGTCTACTCCGTCGAAGTCGAGAATGCTCTGGCCGGCACCCCCGGGGTTGCCGACTGCGCCGTCGTCGGCCGCAGCGACGCCGTGTACGGCGAAACCATCGTCGCCGTCGTCACCCCACTTCCCGGTTGCGACATCACGCTCGACGAACTCCGTGAGCACGCCGGAAAGCTGGTCTCCGACTACAAACTGCCGCGCGAGCTGGTCATCGCCGAGATCCCCCGCAACCCGTCCGGCAAGATCATGAAACACAAACTGCGCGACAAGCTTCAACACAGCGCAACGTCGTCAGGGCCAAGCCAACACCCCTGACGGCCGGCGTCGCTGCGATACACCCGCCACCGCCGACCGACTCGTGCAGCGCCTCGGCACTGCACGAGTCGCACGCAGCAGCGGAGCAACACCTCCGACACGACAGCATCGAGATAGTCAGTTCCACACAACAATCGGCAGCGCGGGGGCCTGCCGCCACAGACCGGACCGGTCCGGTCCGGCAACGAACAAGGACCGACATGACTGCACGCCCCCTCTCCGTCCTGCGACCGGTCTGCGCGATCGCTGTGGCCGTGGCCATCGCGGTGACATCGGCACCGACTGCCGCCGCCGCGCCGACCAGCCTTGCTTTCATCGAGCCTTACGACATGGGGCCCACCGCAGCGCCGAACGTCGAGACCACGTACGTCACTGTTTCGGCACCCCTCGGGCCCAGCGGCATAGCAATCCCCGATGCCTGCCAGAACCTGGGCTACCTCCGCGTCAAATCCGGTTCGGGCCCAGATGATCCGGAGAAGTCGGATGCAGTACTCATCACCCAACCGGGGGTGTACGAAGGCGCAGGAATGTTGGCACCGTTCGCCTCGAACACCGTGCGCGCAGCGGCCCTTCAGGGCCGCAACATCGAAGTGTGGGTCATAGACCGCCGAGCGAACTGTCTCGAAGACCCCACCGGGCTCGAGCGCGCAAAACAGAACAACGATCCAGATGCTGCAGCGCAGTACTACCTACAGGACAACGCGCGCATCGAAGCCCCCCTCGATCCTGACATCGCCGTGACGAGTCTGCTCGGCATCGAGCAAACTCTTCGCGACCAACAAGTCATCACCGACCAGCTCCCAGAGCAGTTCAGGTCGAGCAAACTCTTCTGCGGAGGACACTCCCTCGGAGCCCTCATCGCCGGGGCACAAGCCAATCGGCTCGACGTCAACGGAGCCCTCGCCGCACCCTGCGCCGGATACTTCTCCCTCGACTCTCGTTTCGCCACCACCGGCTCTGCATTGTTCGACGCCATCGACTCACTGGGCATCGGACTCAATGCCCTCACCCCCGCGACGGGCGTTCTACCGACGATCCCGCTGCTCAACCGCGCCCTGGGCTTGGCGGCGAGCATCGCTTCCGCTGCAGACCTTGCCCCCGATGCCGAGTCCACGATCGTGGGCACCATCCCCGACGACCTCCTCAACGAGCTACTTGCACAAGCGCTGATATCCCCCACCGTCGTCGACTTTCTCCGCGCCGAACCCGACATCTCCCGCACTCGAATCACCAACGCGGCGCTGCTGGGACTCGTGCTCGACGACAACACCCAACCACTGGGCTACTTACGCAGCAGCATCGGCGGATTCGGCACGCCCGCCGACCTCAAGAACCTCGTTCTCCCCGCCCAGCTGCCGCAGATCTACACCGGTCTCGTCGGCGGGAACACGATGGTCGCCCCCGTTGCCATCGACGGCCCAATCACCTGGCTGCCCTACGACCGCATCCCCACCAGCGGACTTCAGACCCGCGACGGCATCACGTACACCACTCCCGACAGCGAAGTCACCGACATACGACAACTGGCGAGCTTGATGGCGAACCCGGTAGTCGACGGCATCGAGTGGAACTTCCCCCTGCGACTACTGCTCGAACTGCTCGCTCTCAACTCCGGAGACCGCACAGCGGACCTGCAGAACTTCGCTCCCGTCCTGACCATGCCCGACCGCCCCATCCTCTACCTGGACGGCGCGGACTCCGGTTTCGCAGACGGGCTGCAGCAAGCAAACGCACCCACCGACGGTCGCACCATCGCGGTTACCGGCTACAACCACCTCGACGTGTGCACCGCCGCGTGGACGCAGACGCGGCCGGAACCGGTCAGCGCAGCGATCGTCGGCGAACTAATTGCGCCCACCTTGGACTGGTAGAACGACCGTAACGGTCAGATATGCCAGGGGTGACGCCGTCGCAGACAGGATAGGAAATATCGACAGCTCGGTCGGAGTCACCGATGATGGCCATGGACGGTACCGCGTTGCAGACGCTGAGCAGAAGGTCAGCTCTTGCTGCGACAGGAACAGGTGTGGCTTCGCCGGTCTCGACAGCGTGTGTGCGATTGTCTCGAATCACAGGCAAAGACTGCTGTTTGTCGAGTTGGCGCACCTCGTCTTGACCGAGCTCGCTCATCGTCTGCGCAAGCAACGCCCGAGCAACGACATAGCCGGCGGGAGCCGCACGGGTAGCGGATTGACCGTCTTATACGGTCGACGTTGACCGAATCGTAACGCGCCGCCAAGATCGGCGCGAGCGCTCACGGTCCGATGGTGCTGGATCAGTATGAGGAAGCGTCACCATGGCATTCAGGCACTGTGCCGCAACTAGTTTCATGAGGCAGGTTGCCCTGCAGCATATTCGTCAGTGCCCGCCTCTACAGTGTCGGGTGTGAGCGACAACCAGTGCGTGGCCACGGTGCCTGAGCGTGTGCTCGACGAGCTTGCGCAGGTGGTAATCGACAGGATCGATCAACTCCTCGATCGGGTGACCGATCGCGCTGTGGGCGCGCCGCCTCCGGGATCGGCGGCGTGGGAGTTGGAGTGGAGTGCCCGAGACACTGTGATCGGACGTGCGCGCGTGGCCGAACGGTCGCGTGTACGAGAGGAATTGGCGCGCCGCGCGTGCGCCGAACTCGGCATCGCCGAAGGTTCCGCACCGGCGGTGCCGGCTCGGCACGCTCCCCCGGTACGACCCCTCCGGACGAAGCCCGGACGTGTCCGCGTCGACGAGGCGCAGCTGACCTTCTTCTGAACCTGCCGCTCGAACTCTTTTCCCCGATGGGTGCAGGCGTACGACCCCGCTGCTGTCCTGCGGCACCCGTTTACCGACGCACGGTGCGTTTCTTGGTGCCTGCGGTGGATTTGCGGTCCTCGAACTTCAGCTTGAATCCAAATGTCTTGCTGCCCTGGTACGTACCTGCGGCCAGTGCGCCTCGGGCCCGGTACGTCTTACCTGTCTTGCTCGTGGCGTCGAATTCGATGGTCTCCCCGGCCAATAGCTTCTCCAGTTCCTGATCGGTGAAGTCCTTACCCCGCCAGTGTTCGTTGGCACCCCATCCGCGACCTTTGAACGTCACCGGCTTGCCTTTCCACACTCCACTGACCAGATCGGTCCGAGGTGCACGCTCCTCGAATCGAGGGTTGAAGCTCACGTGTGGGTACTGCTTACCGTCTTTCTCCCTCACACCTGGTTCGAGCTTTCCCGTGCACGTGAACGTCTTTCCCGACTTCGCGCTCGTCGAGACGACCTCGATGACCCGGCCGGACAGCAGTGCCGCTACTTCGGTGTCGGTGAACCGGTGGCCGCCGAAGACCCGCTTCGCGCGGGTCACGACCGTGCCAGCGTGGGTGAAATGCAGCTCCGGTGGCAGCTCGATCATCTCCATCGCTTCTCGGGTCACCCCGGCCTTGCCCATCCGTGCGGTGAGCTCGCCGGACAACGTCCTCGCATTCGCCGTCATCGTCGCGAGGTCGCGGCGCACCAGATCCGCCACGAGGGAAAGATAGTCGGCTGCCTTGCCGGTTCCGGCCTCGATCTGCGCCATCTGCTCGAAGACCTGCTCGGTGATCGTCAGATCCCCGATGTGCGTGCCCGGCAGGATCCGATGGTTGAGTTCACCGATCGCGCTGAGGGTGATCTTGCCGCGCTTCTCGATCATCAAGGCCTTGCCGCCCGAGTTGTTCGTGACCTCGGCATAGGTGCTTGTCCGGGTCGCGCCGGTACCTACGCTCCGCTTCTCGAGCTGTTTCATCAACCATCCCATCGTCGGATGCGGCGGCCGCGGCGGGAAGCCCTCGTGGACGAACGGGTCCGCGATAGTACCCAACGCCGTCGCACCAGTGGGTTGCTCGTCGCGCTCGCCGCCGTCCTCCTCCTCGACGACGAACACACCTTTCCATCCGAGTACTGCGGGCACATTCAGCGAGCCGACGAAGCTCGGGTACTTCTCGACGTGGCCGCGATGCTGGTCGTACTCGTAATCGGGGGCGAGCATCGTCAGGTAGTTCTTCGCGAGGAGCTCGTAGATCTCCCGACCCAGCTCGCCGTAGGCCTTCTCCACTGCCGCGAGGCTCGGCGGTACGTTGGGCCCCGGACGGTTGGCACCGTGCGCGCCACCGGACTTGACGTGGCTCGTACGTGGGCCGCGATGGCTCAGCGCCGCCGGATCCACGCCCACCACACCGGCGATCGCGTCGACCGATGGAAGCAGCTCGTTGAACTGCTCGATCGAGATGAACTTGTCCTCGGTACGCGGGTAGGACACCACCTGCGCCTCGTACATCTTCTGATAGGTGTCGAGAACGTTCTTCGCCCCGAAGCCCTTCTTCGCGAGCAGTGACGACAGTCCGGCCAGGTCCATCAGTTTCGGCGGTCCCGTTTTCTTGCGTGTGGTCCCGTCGTGGACGACCGGTGACGACTGAAGGCCGCCGGGAACATCGTTCTCGTTCTCGAATCGATCGACCTCGGGGTCGGTGTACGTCACGCCGTTCTCGTCCCGAAACCGGTTCTCGTAGAACGCCTTCTTGACGTATCCGTGGTGCGCGTCGAGCCCGTCACCGACGATCACGACCATCGCGGACTTGAGCCGGCCGTTACGCAGTACCGTGCTCGCCCCGGTCGTCTTGGTCGCAACTCTGGTGAACTGCATCGAGAGCATGTCCCACTTCGACCGGAAGTCGGCCTTGCGGTAGTCGCCCTCGGCAGCGATCGCCGTGACCGGGCGACGGGCTGTGAAGGCCTTACGCAGCGATGCCGGTGTCTCGTCCAGGAACTCCATGCGTTCGAGCTTCTTGTTCTCGAGGCCCAGGTACTCCACGATCTCCCAGCCCAGCAGTGAGCCTTCACCGGTCGGATCGAGATCGGCTGCATTGCAGACGCTCTCGCACTCCGAGAGCACTGTCTTGAGGTCCTGCAGCAAGCTTTTCGCGTCCGGATCGGTGACCAGCTTGCCGCCGGACACCCGGCGCCGGATCTCTCGCTCCCAGCGGAAGTCGTCGGCGTTCCACGGGAGATATTCGAGCTCCCAGCTCTTGTACTTGTCGGTGAGAGGCGCGGGCACCATCGCGGAAGGGTCTTTCAACTCCAGCAGGTGGCCGCGAGCGTGGACGATGACGTACTCCGTGCCTGCGAACGTGCCACTCATACCGCCCAGTGCGGCGGCGAAGTTGCGAGCTGCGGAGGGCTTTTCGGTGAGGATTCCGACTTTTCCCATGACAATAGATCCTTCTCTGCGGTGCGTGCGGCGTGTGAACAGCGAGGGTGTTGCCGGTGGCCGGTCGGGCTAGAGGCTTGCGCTGACGAGGCGATAGTTCGCGACCTTCCAGCCGTCAGCGGTGCGTTCGAGGTCGACGGCTCCGGTGTAACTGGTGAACGGGGTGATCTCACCGCTGCGGTGTTGGACGACGCGGTCGATGACGACAGCCACGGTGGCCTGGTTGTCACCGTCCATCTCGGCGGCTGTGCCGTCGGCGTAGATGCTGGTGTCCGGTCGAGCGACGGCGGTGACGACGTCTCCGCTGCGTGCCCATGCCGACCACTCCGGGATCGGCTGCGGGGCTGGATCGGGTGGCGTGGCGGCGGCGGTGGCCATCGATCCGGTCACGTTGTCGCGCTGGGCGTGCAGGGCATCCCACGGTGAATCCTGCACTGCCGGTTGCCAGGTGAACACACCGGACATCACCGACGTCGCGACGCCGACCGGGTCGGTGGCCGACGGGTCGATGGCGATCCCGGCGTCCGTGCCCGGTGGTGGCGGTGTGTCCGAACCGCGGAACACGAACACGACCAGAGCGGCAATGACGACCACCCCGACGAGACCGAGAGACGCGAACACGATGCCTGCTCTTCGGCTCATCTCGTGTGCTCCTGCGAGTCGGAGTCGTTCGCTGATTCAGCGTCGGTGTCGCAGATCTGGCCCAGCGCAGCGGCTTTGGCGATGACTTCGAGCCAATCGACGATCGGTGCATCCGCCTGGCGGTTGTGGAGGATCTGTGCCATGTCTGTCTCCTTGGTCTGTGATGGTGCCAGTGTCCTGGTGGCCACCGACAACAAATGTGGTTGTGTGCCGCGCTAGCCGACGGTGGGGACTCCTGCTGCGGCGACAACGCTGACCGTCCATATCGCCCACATGACGAGCGCGGTCGCCGCCACGTGGATGGCTTTGCGGAGCGCAGTGACAGTCCAGTTCTGCGCTCGCGCAGAGGCGTCGGCGACAGCGATGAGGCTGCCTATGGTCATCGCCGCGGTGACGGCAATGACGGCCCACCAACCGTGCGCGAGAACGTCGCTGGTCGCCGCGGCGCGGCCGCTGTCCTCGATCGTGGTGATCATCGACTCCAGGATCAATCGGGCGACGGGAACAGCCCACACCGTCCATACGATGACCGAGGTCAGAGCAAGGGCTGTCAGTGCTCGATGCCGATCGTGGGACGTCAGGTGGTGGCTGGTGCGTGTCGGCGCGGTGCTCATGAGTGGGCCTTTCCATCGAGCATTGGTCGGTGGCGGCTATCGGGCCAGGTCGTAGTCGGATGCGGTGGCGGTGATGGTGGTGACGTAGTTCTGGGTCTCCGAGTAGGGCGGGACGCCGCCGAACTGTTGGACCGCTCCTGGGCCGGCGTTGTATCCGGCGAGCATCAGCTCCACGGGATCGCCGGTGATAGAGCCGGATTCGATACCCGGCCGTAGGGTGTCTGCGACCGAGCAGTTGTAGCGTCCCTGCGCCATGACGGCATCGCCGATGTCGTTGGGATCGCCCTCCCCCGCAGCTCCGGTGACCACGCCCTGATCGTCGACGGGGAAACCGAACGACGCCCACGTGCCGGGGAGGAACTGCGCATACCCTTCGGCACCGGCAGGGCTGGTCAGACCGGGTGTGAAGCCGGATTCCTGTTTGAGCTGAGCGGCGAGGATCGCGGGTGAGAGCTCGCGGCACTGCGCGGCCGACAGAGCGAGCCACGGCTCGAACTCGGGAGGGATCTGGCCGGCGGCGAGATCTCCGTGATCACCGAGACCGGCACCGGGTGCGGTGGTGCAGGTGCCGGCGGCCTTCGGTGCGGATCCGCCGCCGCCGGGGACGGGCCCGTAGGTCTGCCCGGGTGCCGGTGCGCCGTGGCCGACGGTGGTGACGTGGACGTGGTCGAAGTGGTTCTGGGTCGGAGATCCCCTGTCCTCCATGGTGTTCGGTTCACCTTGCGAGGGGATGTATTCCTGTCGCCAGATCATGTATTCGATCTGGAGGTAGTCGCGGTTGCTCCACAGGTAGTCCTTGACCTGATCGCCGAGCGCTTTGCCTTCCTCGGAGGACCAGTTGTCGATCATGATGTCCGCCGCCCGGCCGGAGGGGTGGTCGTCGAATCCCCCACCGTCGGCGCGCCACCCACCGATGGTGGTGATCTGCGGGAACTTCGCGTGCACGGCACGGGCGACGCGGACGGTGTCGACCTGGAAGTGCTCCTCGGAGCCGACGCCGGCGGGCAGCGCCGCCATCTCCGCTGTACTGCCGCCGGCCGGGGCGGGAGTCGACGGGGATGGCAGTGGGCTCTGGCCGGTCTGTCCACTACCCGGCTCGGCGGCGGCCTCGTAGAACGGCTGCGGGTCGATCGCATTGTCGGGTGACCACGGGCCGGTGTGGTACTCGAAGTGCAGGTGCGCACCGGTGGTGTCGCCATTGTTGCCTTCGTCGGCGATGTGCTGACCGGCGGTGACACGATCGCCTGGCGTGACCAGAACACCGTCGGGGAACATGTGCCCGTACACCGTCGAGACGGTCTGCCCGTCGATGTTGTGCTCGAGGACGATCCACATCCCGAACCCGGTCGCAGGCCCAGCTTGGGTGACGATGCCGTCGGCGTAGGCGTAGATCGGTGTACCGACGGGCCCGGCGAGGTCGATGCCCTTGTGCATCGTCCCCCACCGCGACCCGAACGGGCTCGTCAACTGCGCCTCGGAGGTTTTCATCGGTTTGGCGAACGACCCGGCCGGAACCCCGCCCGCGGCGGAGGAAATGCCTTTCCCGGGAATGCAGTTGGTGGGTACTTCTTCTCGGACCCCGGTGGTGACGAACAGGACCACGAACAGGGCCAGCGCGAGCACGACGGTCAGAGCGATCGCGCCGCCTTTTTTCACAACGCGGCCGCCGACATCGACTCCGCGCCGATCGATCGCGGGGCGTGGGCGGCCAAACGCTCGCTGAGGGAACGGTTCTCCGAACGCGGTCGCGTGATCTCCTCCTCAGCGGCACGAAGTCGTGCAGCCACCTCGTCCGCTGCGGGACGACGCGACGAACCGTATTTGTCCTTGATCCACCGGGCCACGGTGTTCTCATGCGCCCCGATCGAGACAGCCAAGGCAGCAACGCATTCCGCGCGGGAGGAGTAGTTGTGTCGCGACTTCTCGTATTGATCGAGCGCCCACGCGCGGGTCTGCGCCGGGTATTCAGCGCGCGGGTATTCGGCGGTCATCACTGCGCTCCGACCAGTGCCGTGTCGTGCGCGTAATGGGCGTCGTCGGTATCAGCGGCGTGGTGCTGGCCGCCGGCGAAGTACTCGGCGAAGCGGGCGTTGGTGTCGTGCACCCCGGTGTCGTATTCGACGTCGGTGAGCACCGTCTGGATGGGGATGCCGGGGGTGTTGTCCTTGGCGACCTTGATCAAGAACTTCCCGCGCCCGATCGGGTTGCGGACGGTGCGCCTTTCGGATCCGCGTAGCGCTGCCCCGCGCGACCAGGAGGTGACCATCCCGGCTTCGGCGTCGGTGAACTTCAGCTCCCCGGACAGGCGCTCGACCTCACCGATCGGCAGTCCCCCGCACACGACCATGCCGGCGCGGTCGATGAAGCCCTTCGCGGTCTTGATGTCGGCTTCGGTGGGCAGGGTTTCGAGGTCACGGCCGGTGTGGGTGATCATCAGCAGCCCGGTCGCGTCGGTGCGGTTGAGGCGGGTGATCTCGTTGACGCGGGCGACCATACCCGGTCCCGCGCCGATGACCTGCCACAGCTCGTCGAGGGCCATCAGGAACAGGCGTTGGCGGTCCAGGCCCGCGTCGGCGAGCAGGTGCGCCGCTTCCACGGTGCCGTAGGCGTCGGCCCAGCAGGAGAGCATCACGGCCGCTTTGAGGGTGGTGTCTCCCCGGTCGAGGGAAGAGACGTCGATGCAGATCATCGGTGCGTCGAGGTCGATCGGTTCGGTGGTGTGGTCGGCGAAGATGTCCCCGAGCGGGCCGGAGGTCAGTGCACCGAGGGCTTGCATCAGCTCGGTGACCGCCTCGCGGTAGCCGTCGCGGTCGGTCTTGTAGGCAGCTTGAAGCATGTCTGCCGAGCCGGCGTCGATGCGGGCGTAGAGATCTTTGAGCAGCGGCGGGTGGGTGTAGGAGAATCCGCCGTCGGCGTACAGCTCACGCAGCGCGATCCCGATCAGGGAATTCTCGAAGGCCTTCACCGAGTGGGTGTCGTAGCGGATCAGCTCCACCAAGGCGCAGACGGCGTTGATCTGGCGGGTGGAGATGGTGATGGTGGCGACGTCGATCAGCTCGTCGAGCTCGGCGATCCGGGCGGGGTCGGTGGCCTCGTCGCGGGCGGCGATCGCGCGGACGACGGCCTGCCCGAGGGCTCCGGCGGCAAGGGGGTTGAGATGTCCACCGCCGTGCCCGAGGGTGATCACCTGCCCGCCGAGCAGGTGGGTGAGCTTGACGTACTCGCCTTTGATATCGCCCGCGACGATCGGGGTCTGACCCCAGCCGCAGGCCCCGAGGAGAATCTTGCGGATCAGCGTCGACTTCCCCAGGCCCGGCAGGGACAGGACGAACATCGACGGGTTACCGATGAGCTTGTCTCGGAAGTACGCGAACGGATCGCACGAGACGGCGTTGCCGGTGATGGCGTGCTGACCGACGATGGTGCCCGCCGAGGGTGCGGCCGCGCCGATCGCCCACGGGTTCAGTCCGCACATCTGCACCGAGGTCGCTTCGTACTCGATCGGGGCCGGGACGGTCGACATCCGGCCACCACCGGCACCTTTGAGGCCGCGTGCGCTCGACGACAGTGCTGCGCGCCACCAGGGGTCTCCCGCTGCCTCGTGGACGGCTTGTTCGGCCCGTGGGTGGTCGTTGCGCCACCGGGTCAGCCCGAGGCCGCGCCGGGAAAGAGCGGAGGGCTCTTCGGCGTCGCCGGTGGCGATGAGGGCGGCGAGCTCGGCGTAGTCGGTGTCGCCGATGATCCACCGCACGAACGCCGACGGCTGCGGCGTTGACGTCTCGTACAGGTCGGGCTCGTCGGACCTGGCCTCGTCGTACCGAGGGTCGTAGTCCCTGCGCGGGCGGTGGTCGGTCGTCGTCATTGTGGGTGTCTCTTTTCTCGGGCAGGGGTGGGCCGGATGCGGTCGGCGGCGCTCTAGCTGCGGCGCACGAGGATCGAGGTGGAGATCTGATCGGGCAGCAGCACTCCGACGCCGAGGCCGGCGGCAAACGCGGCGTCCTGGAAGGCGAACGCACGCCGCAGTCGCAGGCGGGAGCGGGCGGCGAGGGATTCGGTGACGGCGGCCGCGTTCGCAATTTCTTCGACCGATCCGACGGTGATCGTCAGCAGTGCCGAATAGCGTTCGTATCCGGCTCCGGAGACCATCTCGCGGCGGGCCTGCTCGGCGATCTCGTGGCGCTTCTCCGACCCGGCGGAGGTGATCTTGTTGCCGCGAGAGTTGATCGCGTGCAGGGCGTCTCGGTGTTGCTTGTCGACCTTCTTCGCGGCATCCCCGGCGGTGTAGGGGCGGTAGACGAGCGTCAATCGCTTACGGGGGATGTCGTCGTGCGGCTGCAGCAGCGGTTTGAGGACGGTGTCGGTGAACACCGACTCCGGCGGTGCTGCCATTTCCCATACGACCGAGACACCGCCGTCGTGGCGGTAGTGACCCCACTCGGTCTTCGCTCGTCCCGGTCCGGCGTCGTCCCAGTCCACGCCGTGCTCTTCGCCGGAGATCTCGAGTTCCTCGAAGTCGTTCTCGGTCGAGGGGTTGTAGGAGCGGTGCACGGCCGCGGTGATCTCGGCGGCAGTCATCGGCTGGGCGTCGATCCCGGCCCCGGAGAGCGACTCGTACAGATCAGGTAGGCGGCGGGCCAGTTCGGTGGCCATCTCTTCGGGGTCCTTCTGGCGTTCGCGGGTGGTGGCGCGGAAGGTGATCGACAGCCGTGCCAGGGTGCGGTGGCGACCCGAGGGCATCCGGACGGCGGACTGCTCGACGAACGACGCAGCCAGCGGCGGTGCGGTGGGGACGAGTTCGTGTTCGGCGCGACGTGCCAGGCGTAGGCCCGTTGCGGGAATGTTCTCCACCACCACCACGGCTCCGACGATGTCGCCGGGTAGTCCGAGGTCGGCGAGGTAGACGCCCCAGTCGGCGGTGTAGAGGTCTTTGTCGCGCTGGACGATCGCTTCGTCACCGCCCGGGAGGGCATCGAATACGACGGTGTAGCGGTGATCGTCGGGGTTGTGGATCATCCCGAACTCGTTGCCGTGACGGTCGATTCCCATGTAGACCTTGGTGCGGGCGAGCAGGCCGGGGAGTTTGTAGCGGCCACCGGGGATCCTCGAGTGCGGTCCGGCGTGGTACTCCGTGGACTTGTCGATGTGCTTACGCCGCATCCATTGCATTCTCAGTTGTCCTGTCTCGTAGAGGGTTCGGCCGTTCGGGGCGATGACCAGAGGGGTGAGGATGAGCGCGCCGACACCCATCAGAGCCAGTCCGACGACGACGTGGACGAAGATCAGGACTGCGAACGAGACCGCGAAAAACCCTGCACCGTACGCGATGACCTTCGTCGGTAGGCCGAACGCGAACGTGCTCTGCGGCCGGTTACCTGCCGAATAGATCGGCGGCTCGTACGGGGCCTCGAGCTGCGCGCTCATCGTTGAATCCGTCCGTGGTAGTTGCCGACTGCGCCTTCAGCGGCAGAGCCGAGAGTGGTCGAGACCGATCCGGCGGTGCGGCCGACGGTGCCCGCGGCTTTGAGTGCCCCTGCTGCGCCGCGCAGGGTTGCCGAGGTACCGGTGCGGCCGGCCGATGCAGCGGCCGTTCCGACTCTGCGGGCTGCGCCCATCGGCCCGGACGATGCGCCCGCGTGCGAGGGACTCGATCCACCGTTGTAGCGGCCCTGGAAACCGGGAGACGAACGTGCGCCGGTACCGGCCGCACCCGAAGACCCGCCCTTGCCGCCACCCGAGGATCCGCCGACGGAGTTCGCGACCGAGCCGAGGGCACGCGATGCAGCCATCCCACCGGCACCCATCACCGCCCCGCCTGCTGCGCCGAGCTGACCGACCTCCCTGCCACCGGCGGAGATGGTGTCCGCTGCGGGAGCGACGATCTTGATCAAGGTCGGCAGGGAGAACCCGATTATCGCCAGGAGGACGGAGCCGATGATGACCGTCGCGATTTGGTCGGAGCTCGACGCCGACGACGCCCAGAACGCGAACAGGTACAGCAGCGTCGCGACCGGTTTGAACAGCAACGCGCCGAGAGTGAAGGCAATCATCGACTTGTAGGAGCTACGCCCGGTGCCGGTGGCCGACGCGGCAGCAGCGAGCGGGATCACGGCCACGACGACACACAGCACCGCCTCACGGATCAACAGTGCGATCAATTGGGCGACCGACCCGAGGAACGCGAACCCAGCGCACGCGAGCGCCAGGATCGGGCCGAGACCGGTCTTGTCGTCGAATGCCGTGATGGCGGTGATCTTCTCGTTCAGATCGCCGCCGACGAACTTCTCCAGCGCGTATGCCGAGGCGATGTCGCCGCCTTGATGGAACATCAACACCAGAATCGGCAGCAGTGACACAGTGACGACGGTGCGCACCAACATGGTCGCGGTCTCGGTGGCCCCTTCCATCACCGCTTGTTTGCGGGCGATCGCGAGCTTGATCATCGCAATGATGATGGAGGCGAACAAGGCGACGACGGTGAACCCGGAGATGAGGTTCCGCAGACCCGACATGGCGTTTTCTGCGGCCAATCCGGGTATGCCAGAGGACATCCAGAACGTCATCACCGACCGGAATGCTTGGGTGTTGCCTTCCATCACCGATTTGGCGAAGTCCCCGACCGGGTCACCCCAGAATGTCGAGAGTGTGGAGTCGACGGCGGTGGAGAACGCGTCGCCGGGGTGATCGGTGAACGCGTTGTCCAGGCACAGTGCCTCGTCCATGAAGCCGCCCACGGCGGTTCCCTCGAGTGCGTCGTTGAGCCAACCGTCACCGAGGACCGGCGAGCCTTCGGCAACGCACTCGCGGCGTTGTTGCTGGAAGTCGTTGCCGTCGGCGTCGGGGTTGATCTGCTCGGTCAGATTCGGTGTGGGTGCCGGTGTCGGATCTTGGGCGTGGGCGAGTCCGCTGGCCCCGACTACCGCGATCAGTGAGAGCAGTGCGATGACGACAGCGCGGGCGGCGAAGGCCGCTGTGCGGGTCACAGTGCCCACCGGGTGAAACCATCGAGCGAGCTGTACGGGCCGCCAGTAGTGGCACCGTCGAGTTTGCTGACCTTCCAGGTGCCACCATCCCACGCCATATTCAGGCGCAGTCCTGTGTAGGTCGGGTTCTGCATCCGTCTACCGGCGTCATCGACATCGCGGATCTGAGCGAGCTCGACGACGGCGAAACTGTCCGTGCAGGAGAGGATCTTGAACGCCATGGGTGCCCGCAATGCCACAGTCTCGGTGTTGACCGGTTTCGCGAGTTCTGCTTCTTTCTTCTCCTGGGTACCGATCTTCTCGTCAGGTATCAGGGTGAGCTTCTCCGTGGATTCGACAGCCACGGGTCCGCCCGCGAGGCCGCGGGGTAGGAAGTTAGCGGCGGCCAGTGCCGCGCCTTGCGGGGTGCGGGTGTAGCCGGCGAGGACCAGGCCGTCGATGTACGACGGCCCATCCGTCTCGGAGTACAGGGTCGAGACACCGAAGTTGCGTTGGATCATCATCGACTCCGGGGACGTCACCGGTCGGCCGTCGTTGGTGCATTCGACACGCGGCCCGGTCGGCTCACGCTGCGGCAATGGTTGGCCGGCAGGGTTGTTCGGGACCATCACAGTGCGCCCGGACAGGTCCGCGTCGGGAACACCGAACCCTTCCGCGCCGGTGTCGAGCTCGGAGCCACCGGTGGCAGGTGCTGCTGTCGTCGGCGGTGGACCAGCGGTCGTCGGCGGGGTGTCGTCGTCGTTCATGTTCGGGATGACGAAGACGATCGCGCCGACGACCGCGACGACGACGAATACGGCGAGGCCGATGAGGAGTTTGCGTGTCAGGGCGCTCATCAGTTGTGCTCCAACGTGGTGAAGCCGTCGAGCGAGTCCAGCTCGACCGCATCGATGTTCTCTTCGGTGGTCGGCAGGACAATGCGCCAGTCGTCGGCGATCCACTGCAGAGCAACGGGGTAGGCGTAGAGCTGGTCGTCGCCGCCGATGGTTTGAGCCACCGACACCGCCGCCGAGAGTGGGTTGTCCGTGTAGTCGGTGACCTCGAACCCGACGAACCTCGGTGCAGCGTCGGCCGGAACGGATCCGGAAACGGTGACGGCGGCGCGTGCGGCCGCGAACTCGTCACGTCCGGGCCCGGGTGCGGTGACGGTGTTGACCACCTCCGGCCATGCCCGGTCGTCGGCGACGGCGAGTGCTGTCTGGCCGATGATGGCGGCCAGGACCGCACCTTGCGGGGTCTGGGAGTAGCCGCTGCGGTTCACCGACGTCCCGGTGGCGGGCCCGTCGACCCGCGATGTCGGCACCGATACCCCTGCGATCTCGCGCCAGGTCAGCTCGGCCGGAGCGGAGCGGAGGTCCGGTGCCGGATTGACCGCCCCGGTGGCCGGGTTGTCGTCGTTGTCGGATCCGCACGCAGCGAGAACGAGGACGGTCGCTGCGGCTGCGGCGATCCGGAGTGTGCGCGAGACGGTCATCGAGAGATGCCTTTCGGTTGAATTCGGTGCGTTTGCAGTAGGATTGGACTCAGGCGAGGACGGCTTGGGCGATGCCGGATGCGGAGCCGATGATCGCAGCGCAGATCAGGATGCGAGCCAGGGTGGCGTCCTCGACCATCTGCGTGCCGGTGGATTTGCGTTGGTTGACGAACACCGCCCCGCACACGAACAGCGCTGCGATGCAGGCGATGATGGCGAACCACAGCAGCCACGACAAGCCGGTCATGATCGGCTGCCACACCTCGTCGGGCCACTCGACCGGTGAGGTCGGTGGTTGCGCGAGCACGACGGTGTTCATGTCATCGCCGCCGTGACCACTGTATTCGCCACTCCAGCAACGAATCCGAGCAGAATCGACACATACAGCAGTCCGATGGCCCGCTGGTTGGCCTGACACCAGCGGCCCCTGAATTGGTCGTACGCAAGCTCACCGCCGCCAACCATGACTCCGACAATCGAGGCAATGATCAGACCCCACAGAGTCCAGTTCACGATGGTCATAGGACGAGCATGTTGACCAGGCCTGCGGCACCACCGATGACGATGGACCCGAACAGTCCGCCGACGAGTTTGCCGGTCGCATTGCCGCCTTGGCCTCCGCCGGAGATTTTCTCGTACGCGAGCATCGCGCCACAGATCATGATCCCGGCGACGGCAGCGATGATGCAGCCCCACATCAGCCAGGACAGCAGGGTCAAGATCTTGTCCCCGGTAGGGCCGTCCGGTGCTTGGGGGCTGACATCGCCGATGTTCTGCGCGAGGAACGTGGTCGTCGATGCGGTGAGGCTGGCAATCATGGTGTTCTCCTTGGGTGTTGGTTGAGAGGGTGCGGTTCAGTGGCCTGACGCATTGCGGGCGGCGGTGAAGATCTCCCGCCCGATCGCGGCGAGTTCGTGGTGTGGGCTGGTCGTCGAGGGGGCCAGTGCCCGCATCCGGCCGGGTGGCGGTGGGTCGGGTTCGGTGGGTGTCCAGATCGCGAGTTCGTTCTGTCTGTGGGTGCGCAGATCCTCGACGTACGGGACTCGCCACACCGCTGGTGCTGCGGAGGCGACGACGTCCGCCCATCGGCGCAGGGTCTTGGGGAGTGGGCCGGGGGCGTCAGGTACCAGGACCAGTCCGAGGAGAGTGCAGTCGCCGACGAGGCCGGCCTGAGCTTGCAGGAGAAGGTCGTGGGCAGCGTCGAGGCCGGCGCGGTCGGTGCGGCAGACGACGACGACATTGCGGTGCCGGTCGGCTGCGGGCCAGCCCCGGCGAGCATCGCCCGCCGGGGCCCAGATCTGAGCGAGGGTGCCTGCGCCGGAGCGCCCGTGAGCGGCGAGGAGCCACATCACGGGCGGGCGACCGCTGACCGCGACCGGGTCGTCGTGAATCGGTGCTCGGCGTGAGGGCGGCGGTATCCGCAGCCCGGCCGGGGTGACCGACACGTCGTCGTCTCGGTAGTAGTCATGGTGCTCAGCTGGTTGTGCGGCCATGTCGGGCGCACCTCCTTCTCCGGCGTTCTCGGTCACCGAGTGGTGGTTGGTGAGACGGTGGTCGGCACAGCGGCAGAAGCAGAGGGGGTCGTCGTGGTGGCCGCTGTGGTCGTTGTGGCGGTGCCGGTGGCTCCGACGGTGGCGTGGGCGGCGAGGATGCTCCCGGCGCTGCGGACGGTGTCGGTGGTGGCGAACAGCGCCGCACCTTGTTTGATCACTGCCCCGACCTTGTCGGCGAGAGACTGATCGCCGGTCAGGTCAGCGGCGAGGGCGACGATCCATCGCACGGTCAGCTCGACGGGGGTCTCACCTTGGGATCCGACCGGAACACTGTCGTAGGAGCCGTGTTTGGTGGCGGTGTTCCAGTACGAGGTGTCGGTGACGAGCTGCGCGAGACCGGCGTTCTCGTCGATGGTGTTCGACACTTCCTTGAACGCGACGTCGACGGCCGAATCGATCGTCGCCGGGGGTACGAGCTTGACCGCCGAGGACAGCACCTTGGTGGCGAGTATGCCGAGGGCTGCGGGTGGGTTGGTGAGCCCGACGGTGGCGAGCTGGCCGATGGTCTCGGGGGTGATGACGTCCTTGGCGACGGTGATCGCCGCGCCGATGGCCATGCCGGCGATCTTGGTGACCGCACCGACCGCTTCGTCGATCATCTCGTCGGTCGAGGTGGCGGAGGGGTCGGAGTACTTCGCCATCTTCGACAGCACTGTTTCCGAGGACGAGTTGACCTCGAATCGTCCTGCCTTGGAGTCGAAGTCGATGTTGTCGTTGATCACCGACGCGCCGGTCATCAGGGCAGTTCGACCGACGGCGGTGGAGACGTCGGTGAGGATCCGGACGGGGTCGCGGGTGTCCATCGAGGACTGTCCGGCAATGGAGGCAACGAGCTTGGCGGCGGGGGCGTCGATGGGGGTGTCACACGCGAGATCGCCTGCGGTGCAGTACGAGGCGACCCGGTCCGAGACTGCTCCGAATCCTGCGATCTTCGGTGTCGGTGCGATACCGCCGCCTGCGGGGGCGGCTGCGGCGACGGCCGGGGCAAGTTGGACGGTGTCCACTGCTGCGCCGCTCGTTCCCGGTGCCGGGGCAGGAGTAGAGCCGCCGCCGGCGATGACGTCTTCGCCTTCGGCTCGGGTGGGGTCGGAGAACAGTGCTGCGCCGGCGAAGTGGTCGGCGTCGACGGGGCCGTATCCTGCTCCGATGTCGCGGGTGACTTGGGAGGCGACCTCGCCGCCCTGGGAGTAGCCGGAGAGGAAGACCTTGGTGCCGGGGCAGCGTGCTGCGATGTCGGAGATCATCTTGGTGGTGTTCTCGACGCCGATGTCGACGGACTGGGCGTAGGGAACGGCGGAGCGATCGCCGGGCTTGCCACCGAAACTCGCCGGGTACGGGACGTAGCTGCGTTCGAGAGCGGGCCCGTCACCGGAGTTCGCATCACGCATCGCCGGAACGGTCAACCGGGAGAAGAAACCGGAATCGGCGTCGGGAGAGGAGTTCTCGTCGATCTCGGTGGTGCCGGGGACGACGACGAGATGCAGCACCGGGCAGTCGCCGTCGGTGCTGGATTGGCTCGTAGTCGCCGATCCGGACGGGGTGGGTGTGGCGGAGGGCTGCGCGGCCGCGACGCCGCTGGCGGAGACCGCGACCGTCATCGCGGCGGTGGCGGCGAGCAGGCGCGGAGTGAGGCGACGAACCTGGTCGATGGTTGTGTGCACGGCTTCTCTCTTCTTCAGTGGGGTCCAGCGGATGTGCCTGGTCATAGGGGGTCAGCGCGGGACGATGGCGGAGATGAGCGTCGTGCCGTCCTGCGTCTTGGTGGTGGTGATCCGTTGGCGGCTCATACGGCCGTCGATGCCGGGGCCGCGTTCGACGACGGTGACGTCGTAGATCCCCGCGTCGACCGGATCAGCGAGCACGCAGAACTCGATGTCGGGTTCGAGCTGGTCGATGCCTGTCTGGAGGCGCTGTGCGGACGCCATCACCGCATCCGGTGCCCCTGCGGCGCGGGCGGCGACCCCGTCGCGGTCGAAGTAGAAGGCCTTCTCGAACCGCCAGATCGCCACTGCGCCTGGATCGTCGCTGTCTTCGGTGACCGGGTCACCGTCGGCTTGCCCCCGGCACCAGGTGACATCGGCTGCGGCGGCACCGGCCGCTGCGGGTGCGGTCGAGGTCGGAGCCGTTGTGGTGGTGAGGATCTCGTCGGGCAGCAGTGCGGCAGGGGCTTGCGGTTCGTCACCGACGCCGGTGAGGACCAGAGCTGCTCCCAAGCCTCCTCCGACCAGAACCGCGAGTGCAGTCGTGACGGCGACAGCGGAGCGGTGACGTCGCCACCAGGACTGCGAAGGTGTGGGCGCGGTGTAGGGGCCTCCAGCGCGAAGTAGAGAGGTCCGTTCGTCGAAGGAGCCGTATGCATCCGTTGGCTGGGATGCGGGGCCACGGTCAGGGTGGTCCACAGCGATGTCGTCGGTAGGGTGCTCGACGAACCAGTCGTCGTCCGGATCGACATCGGCGGCCTGGTGCTCTGCCAGGACCGTCAGTCTGCGTTCGGATGGATACTCGGACGCCGCTGCGGCGGTGTCGGTCTCGGCAACGACCGGGTCGGCGAACCAGTCGTCGGTGCCGTCGTCAACGCCGGTGTCGGTGGTGCGGTCTCGAGGTGCCACAACAGGCCTTTCCGAGGGTCGAGGTGAGGAACGAACGGGGTCGAACCTTCGGGTGCAGCCCGGCCACCAGCAGTGGTCGGGCTGCACCCGGACATCAGACCGCGATGTTCAGTCCTGCAAGTGCTGCTTTCGCCTGGTCGAGAACGGGAGGGACGGCGGTGTTCACCGCGGCTACCGTGTCAGCGACGGCGGGCTGCTCGAGCACCGTCGAGGAGAACTGCTGAACCTGCTCGTAGGCGGGTTCGGTCCATACCGGTGCAGCACTGATTGCCTGCCCGATGGTGGTGTCGACCGTGTCCTGGGTACCGGAGGCCTCGACAAGCAGCGGCGCAGCAGAGACCGCTGGAACGCTCACCGGGGCCGGGGCCGGGAGCGGGGCAGGCTCTTCGATGATTTGCTGCTCGCCGCCGAGCACGGTGGCACCGAGGATGCCGCCGATGGCAGCGCCGGTGCCGGTCAGGCCCAGCACGATCGGTGCCGACAGGGCAGCACCGACGCCTGCTCCTGCGAGGGCGGCCGCACCGGGAACGAAGATGTACCCCACCGGTCCGGCCCAGATGACCGCGGGTGTGGCTACGGTCGTCGCCGCCAATCCGAGCGCGCCACCGATAGCGGCACCGGTGCCGGTGATCACGGCGGCCGGGGCTACGGAGGCGGCGAGGCCGACAGCGCCACCGGTCAATACACCGGTGGCGGTGCCGGCGGCGATGCGGTCGGCGCGGGGTGCGTCGGCGAAGCCGTTGTCCACGAGCCAGTTTCCGCCGTCGGCTTGGATGGCGGCTCCGGTGTTGTTGAACTGTTCCACCAGGTTCGGGTCGAGCAGGTTCGGGTCGTACGGGACGAGCTCGCCGCCGACGAGGACGTAGCCCTCGGGTGCGTCGATCGGTGCAATGACCTTGCGCTGCACAGTCGGAACCGGCGGCGGGGGCGGCGGGGCCGCTTGCAGGGCAGGGGGTGCATCGGTCGGGGAGGCCTGCGGCGCGGGGGCGGGCTCGTAGTAGGTGGTCTGGTACGAGGACTGCTGGTTGCCGGACCGGTAGTCGTCGTAGCTACGCCACTGCGTCTGCTGGACCTGGGGTGAGGCCTGGTAGCCGGGCAGGAACTGGCGTTCCTGGGTCGGGGCCGGCGGCGCGACGGGGGTGGTGTCGGTGGTGCCGGACTGGGCGGTGTCGGGTGCGGTCACGAAGTCCTGCGGTGCCGCGTGTGCGGTTGCGGTGCCCCATGCCAGTGCGACGGCGACGGGCACGGCAGTGAGAACGAGTGCTCGTTCTCTGCGGCGGCGGTGACGTCCGCCGATTCCTTGCTGGGGAGACATGTGTGGTGGTGCCTTTCGTAAGTCGCTGCTATGCAGCGGTATTGGGCGGGTGTGACAGGAGTGGTTGATGGTGGAACCACCACCGTCCGCGCTGGGAGAACGACCGAAAACGAGGGTCAGCCTTCGGGTGATCCCTCAGCGCGGACGATGGGTGATGCCTTGGGAGTGGATGCCAGCGCGCGTCCGTTGCACGCTGGCATCCACGAGCGCTCAGCCCAGCAGGCCGAGCCAGAACCAAAGCTGCGAGAAGATCCAAGGCATCGGTCGTATTCCTTTCTGTCAGTGGAGGGGTGGGAGTGTGGTCGATGTCCCGGCGGGGTCGCGCAGTTCGGCACACGATGAGGTCGAAGCGTCACCACGCGACCCTCGCGCCGGTCCACCAACCGAGGGGCTACACGGGAGCCTCAGTGCAGTGAGTTCGCCGCGTAGACCCTCGCGACTGATCGCCTCTTCAGGCGTCAGTCGAGATTGGGGGTACTAGGCCACGTGGCTGAAGAGCGGAGACCGTGGAAGTGGTTCCAAGAACGTCGCATTGGCGTCAGTCCATTCACCGATCACCGCGCCGGTCTCTTCGCAGATCAGCCTGTGGTGGCTGTGGTGGGGCACGGCTGGGAGCGAACACACGGCTAGGCCCGCAACACGGTCGTTGACCGAGGGACAGAGGGCGGTGCCGGGATTGCAGGTGGAGCCCGGATGTAACGTTCGCGGTTGCGCGACAGATGTCATAGGTGTCTCCGATCCGATTGCGGTTCTGCTAGATCCGCATAGGCTGGGAGAGCCCCTGCGGATACAAGTTGGGCCCGATATTGGGGCTTTGTTCTGTAGGTGGAGGGGACTCCGGATGCGTTTCGGGACGACCAATCACGGCGCATCTGGAGTCTGCTAATTCGAGTTACTCTGTGTCAGTTGGCTTCTCGCTTTCTTTGGCGTATCAGTGATGCTTGGACGCTGCGGTTGATGCAGTGTGCGTCTGTAAGCCGAATCTTGCTCTACCGACGCCCAGGGGCGAACCTCAATCGCATCGTCTAAACAACCGCGTCTATACACTAGCATCAAAACATGCTTTATGTGCTACCGAATTGGGACAAGTGGCATCGTGTCCTCTCGTGAGGTTCCATCGGTGAGGCGTCGGTTGCGTGGTTTCGCACCTGACAAGCTGCGGGCACGACGAATTGAACTCAAGCTGAGTGGTGCCGAGGTTGCGCGTGTTCTCGGAGTGGCTTTGACGACGTACTCACAGTGGGAGCGAGGCCAGTCCCATCCCCGCATAGACACCCTTGCTCGATGCGCTAAGGAATTCGGGAGCGAGATCAGTGATTTCGTCTCAGTGCCGGAGGACGAGGAATACCTCGGTGATCTGCGAATATCCAGGGGGCTGACCCAGGGGATGCTCGCGAGCGAAATCGGCGTCAGTAGCCAGTACATCGGGGCGCTCGAGCGCGGGCAGAGCAAACTGAGCGCGCCGGCCGCCCGCCAGATAGCGGAAGCGTTGGGGTACCCGGCGCAACGGGTCAGCGAGGCATACGAGCGTGTGCGGAAGCGGCCACGGGGCGAACCGGCCTGACTGGGGACCTGACTCTGGATTGACATTCTGGCTCCAAGACGCGTGCTTGTTAGCCACGTGAAATGTGTTCCACGTGGTGCTCAAAAGGCTGCGTCTGGGGGCCATGCGGCCGACAGGAAATCTTCAACTCTTCGGGAGAGCGGAAGGTGCCGAGGGCGAAGCTATCACGATCAGTTAGGGAGTGGGAACCTCTAGCACCTGCTCGGAAGGTTGTAGCGCGGGGAGCACCGCAAGGACCAGCCGGTCACCAAGTTGCCCAGGGTAGGGCCGTAGTTCGAGTCGGGTTTGCTGCCATTTCCAGCCGGTCGCGTCGCCGCCGTCGATTGCACGGACGCGTACATCAGCTGACACAGGTGACGTATCGTAAGTCCACTTTTCCAGAGCATCTGACAGTGTCGCTCGGTCGTCGTCGTGCAACACGCCGCACCCGCTTGTGAGGTCACGCCATTTCACCCAGGTTGGAGCTTCCGGTAACCACATCGTCAAAATCCCGGTTCGGCCGTCGAATACAGCGATGCGTGTTCCACCGCTCTCGAGGCCGCTCGGCATTCCCAGCTCAGCCAATGTCGGTTTGTCGGGTTCCGTTGTGTCTGTCACGTCGTGCCATAGCAGCCTGAGGCCGACGTTGGGAGGGTCAGTTCTCCCCCTCCCCCAGCAATGCCAACGCATGATCCGGCCATCTGCGTGGAGAACGGACATCGGGCCCTCCCACTTCTGACCGTGTGTAGGGACCAATGCCTGGGCGAACAACTCCTCGGACCCATCGAATTTGACAGCCTTGGCGTTGTACTCAGCCGGGGTTCGTTCTGGTACGTGATCAGCAGCAGAGACGCCGGACATCGCGGAAGCCTCGACCGTCTGCTCGATGACGGTGCGTTCGAGTAGCCAGGCTATTCCGGAAACGATGCGCACAGGATCGGGTTCGACCTCCGGGTCCCCCACCCAGACCTGTATGCCGTGGGTTTCCCCTGACGGCCCCAGAACTGGTACTGCGCGTATGCGAGCTTCACGCCGACGGCCTTTGAAGAGCACATCTTGCTGGGCGCTAGAACTGCGTGTGAGTTCCAGAAAACCATGCAGATCGAACTCAGGCCCAGGTGACAAGCGATCGATTTTGGTCCAATCTCGGACCTTCCCCCCAGTACTGATGACTGTCATCTGTCCCGGCACCAGGGTTTCCACCAGGTGCCAGCTGTTCGCGATGTCCACAGGTTCCCCTTCCTGATCGACCTAGACCGACGACGGTACAGTCACAGCCGCCGCGAAACAGAAAGTCTGACGCCGTGTGGCCTCATTGTCACTGCTTCGCGCACATCGAGCTGGTAACCGGGGTCTGCCCGAATCTCGTACCGACGAGCGATGGACGCTAACGCAAGCACTGCCTCGTGTAAGGCGAATTGGCGGCCGATACACGCTCGCAAACCAGTGCCCCATGGCTTGTAGATGCGGCGGTTGGTGTCGCTGGCCTGGCCTGTGGCGAACCGGTCGGGGTTGAACTTGTCTGCCTCTGGCCCCCACTCCGGGGAGCGGTGCAGCTGTGGAAGGAGAACAAAAACCCAACCCTCGGGTACCTCGTACCCGCCCAGCGAAGTTGCTCCGCGCTCACGAGCCTTGCGGAAGTAGCCGGGTGCAGCGGGCCACAGGCGGAGAGTTTCGTCGACTACATGTCGTGTCCGTCGCAGCTTGGGCACATTCTCGAACTCGATGTCGGTGCCATCAGGAGCGACGGCGTCGACTTCGGCCCGTATCCGCTGCATCTCATCGGGCCGCGTGCTCAGGAAATGCAACGCAAAGGCGATGGTCGATGCTGTTGTCTCGTTCCCCGCGATTAAAAAAGTGATGATCTGATTGCGGATGTTCTCCAGGGCCAGTCTGTCGCCCGTATCGGGGTCTGGCGTGCTGAGCATATGTTCGAGCAGATCCGGAGATGTTTTGTTGGAGTCAGGCTGGGCCATTCGCTGTTCGATTAGGGAGTCGACAGTGTGGCGTATGAACTGGAGGTCCTCATCGTGCTGCCTCGTCGCCCTTCGTCCTAAGACAGAGCGGATGATCGGCACATCGTTCGATGACTTGTTCACATAGTGAAGGACGCGAGCGATGGCGTCCGCAAAGGGTACGGCCTGGCGAAACGAGCCAAAATCATGCGACAGGGCGCAACGCCCGATCACGTCGAAGGTCAGTTTTGAGCACTCGTCGTAGGCGTCTACCGAACCAGATCCGCTATCCCACGAGGTCAGAAGTTCGTTGACTGATTCCCGCATGGCTTCGTGGTAACCGCGCATGGCCCCTTTGCTGAACGCCGGCCCTAAAACAGCATGCGCGCGATGCCAGTTCGGCTCCGAGTTGAACGCGGTGAACAGACCGTCTTCGCCGATGGCGCGTAGCTTGCGATGTGGCAGGGCGAGAAATTTTGCCCAGTACTTCTCGTCGTTCACTTCCGCGACAAGCTCCGGTTCCGAGACGACCACGAGTCGGTGGCCGAAAATCTTGCGTTCGTAGATCCCCCCTAGCTCGGTGGCCATTGCCATCTCTTTTTGAACCGGCTTGGCAGTATCGAGGCCAACGATGTCTCCGGCAAACGGCAACCGGTAGCGCGGATGAGGCAGAGTCTTCGAGATGGTTTGGGCGATCTCCATGCCAGATAGTGTCCACCACGTCCACAGACATTGGTCGACGGCCATTGTGTGACGCAGCTGCGAGAGTGGACCGGCAACGCGTGAAGACCATTTGAATGACAGAGGTGTAATTCCTGGTGACTTCCTCGGCGTGTCTCAACGCTTCGAAAATGATTCTGGTTCAGGATAGACACCGGTTGGGACCGCGGAAGTAGACGAAGGAGGCCGTGCCATGCCGATGCCCAGTAAGGGTGACCGGACGTCGCTGACTGTCCGACTGCCGTCGGAGCTGATTGACACGCTCAAGGCGCAGCGAAGCTCGGCTGGCGCGACATCTCTGAGTCAGTACGTCGCTGATCTGATCGCGATTGCCAGCGACCGCGAAGATCTTGCGCGCGAACTGAATCGCGCGCATGAACAGGGGGTCCTGCCCTTGACTGCGTAGCCGTCTCGACCTGAATCGACATTCGGGTCTTAGTCCAACTAAATCTACGCAGCACCTTGAGATGACAAAAACCCCCGGCGTGCGGGCCGAGGGCTTCTGAAGTCAGAGAAGCGAGTGACTAACTCGCGACTCGTTCTGTGCTGCTTTCCCCGAAGGGACTGTCTTGGCGGACATGTCTCAGGGTACATCGTGCCCTGAAGTAGGTACAAGATTGAATGCTCGTGTCGTCCACCCGGATGCGACTGCGGACCGGCTGTGGCGTCGATTCGCACCGGCCATTGCTGCGCGCCGATCGATGCGTCTCTACGACCCGACGACACGTAAATACGTGTCTGCGGGGCCGCTGACGGTCAAAAGGCCGGCACTGCCTTCCGCTGTTCCGCTGTTCTCACGCGAGCGCGCCGGCATCGTTGCCCTGGACTTCGACACCAAACACCATGGCCACGGCTGCGTTGTCGCCGACGTGACGCGTCTGCTGGCCTGGTTGACCGAATGCGGTGGCCGCGCCGTCGTCGATCAATCGACCAGCGGCGGCCGCCACGTGCTGATACCGCTGGCACCGGGAAGAACAGTCACCGCCGACGAGATCCGGCCACTGCTACGTCTTCTTGCAGCGCGACTTCCCACGTTGGACATCACACCGATGACCAACCACAAAACCGGGTGCATCACCGTGCCGGGCTCGCAGTGCAAAGAAGGTGGCTACCGCACCCTCGTCGACCTCGACCCGACTACAGCGGCCGACATCCTGACCGTCGGGTCCGATGCCGGCACACTCCAACGCCTCGAAGCGCTGCTCGGAGGAACGGGCCGTACGGGCACCAGCCCGATCGACACTCACATCCGCGCCGAGACGTCCTCTGAACGCGTCCTCGGCAGCAGCGATGACGCACGGCTGCACCCACGTTTCTGCCGTTCCGCCCCGCCGCCGCGCTGCGTCCTCGACTTCGCCAGCACCGGCCGCATCGACACCCGCCGCTGGCCTTCACGCTCGGAAGCACGCCAATCGGTCATCACCCACGCAGTCCTGGCCGGAGCCAGCGCCACCGACATCCTCACCCGCGTCACTGAGCCTGCATGGGCGGGTGTGCGTGCCGCATACGCCCGCTACGCCGAACCCGAACGCGCCATCCGCCGCGACACTGCCCGCGCCCTCGACTGGGCCGCATCGACACTCTCCGACCCAGTCCGGGATACCGGGCACAAGCAAAGGCACACAGGGGGTACCTACGATCCGGTTCTTCGTTTATGGCTTACCCACGCTCAAACCTGGGTCGCGTCCGAGTTTCTTCATCGCCGGGATCGTTGGACTACTCATGCAGTCGTTCAGGCACTGGCGTGGGCTGCCGCAGTGTCAGGGCAGATAGTGGAAGGTGTGCCCACCGTCGGTGTCGGTGGGCGGTCATTGTCCATCGCCGCTGGCATGCTCCCGGAATCGACGGTGTGGTCCGTTCTGGAGCGGCTGCGGGACATGGAAGGTTCACCGCTGTTGCTGATCGAACGCGGAGTCGGCCAGAACCCCGATCGGTACGCACTAGTGCCCACACATGCGGGTCGAGCGGCGGTAGTCGATACCGTGGCAGGGCCAGCCGAAGTGGAGTCGGTACACCCGGCGTGGAGTGTCATCGGGTGGCGTCACCGCGTCCTCTACGACGCAGTAGTTGCCGCAGCAGAGCCTCTGACGGCGGATGAGTTGTTCACTGCCCTCGGGATGGGACGCACCAGCGGGTACGAGGCTCTGCTGGATCTACGCGTCGCCGGGCTCCTCGCAATCGAGAACACCCACATCGGTATCGGGCCCGTCGAACTAGACGACATCGGCCATCGTCACGGCCTCACCTCGGCCGTTCGTGCCCGCATCGTGCGCCACCGCGCCGAACGCATCGTCTGGCGGGAATGGCTCGCAGCCCGGGAGGAAGCACGCACCCCGCCGGAGCCGGATCGATCAGTGTTCGTGATCGTCGACGATCACCCGGCCGATCCACCCGATCACGACTACATGCTGGCCGTGATGAACACCGGCCCACCGGACCCGTTCTAGCGCACGGTGTGCATCGGCCACGAGTTCAGAGTGATACCGAGCACCGGCCTTGTTCGCTCTACTCGCTCTGGTCCTCCTCCAGCGCGGCTGGATGCTGCCACGCCGGACCGAACTGGACTCTTGGTGCAATGGCGCTGTGTGGATGCTGAATGGTGTGAGCGATTGACGTGCTCGATGTCGATCCAGTCGACGTCCTTGGGTGTTGGGGTCAGATAATCGGTGCGTTGGGTTGGCGGCGGATGAAGTCCGCCATCCCGGGGACGGTGAACGCAACCAGGCCGCGGGCGGGAGACCAGATGAGTCCTTTGCGTATGCAGGAGTCACGGTGCGGTGCCATCGATTGCGGATTCGATCCGAGCGCTTCTGCGAGGGCTGCCGTCCGCGGAGTATCGGTTCCGCTGCGTGCGATCGCCACCAGATAGCGTTTCTCGGCTTCGGTGGCCCGCAGCCACCGTGAGCTGTAGAAGCCGGAATCGAGCGAGGCGTGGCCGGTGTCGACGGCGTCCTCGGCGTCGGCGAGTGTGAACGGGGACTGCTGGGCTGCCTGCCAGAGCTCGTGACCGAACACCTGAAGGAAGTACGGGTAACCGTCGCTCGCCGCGACGACGTAGTCGGTTGCCTCGGCATCGATGTCCTGGTTCAGCCGGGTGATGGGTGTGACGATCGCATCGCGGGCCTGATCGTCGGCGAGCGGACCGATGGTCCTGTAGTCGAACTGGCGCTCGGCGTACGAGCGTGCGTCGGCCAATGCTTGCGCAAGGTTCGGCAGGCCGGCACCGCACACGAAGAACGGCCACTCGCGCTGAGCCGCGCGGTGCTGGGTAGCCAGGATCACCTGCAAGAGCGCCGGTTCGAGTTCCTGCATCTCGTCGATGAACAGCCCCAGCGCGGTGCCGTCCTTGCGGAGTTCCTCGGTGAGATCTTCGACGAGGTCCTCGAATTCGACCCCCAGGCTAGGTTTCTCGGCACCGGATGAGCGAGCGAGCTCGACTCCGACACCGAATGCTGTGGCGGACATCGAGAATTCTTCGGTCAACTGCCGGATCTTGTCCGCGACCGGGCCGGCGAACTGGCGACGCCGTACAGCGCGAGAAATATCTTTGGCGATACGCCTCCGCAGGGCCTCGGCACCTTCCACACTGGTCTGGGCTTCGACCTCGACCACCACCCAGTCGTGGCGGCGAGCCTGGTCCGCCATGGTCGCCAAGAGCGTGGTCTTCCCGACCCCTCGAAGTCCCTGCAGCATCAAACCGCGGTCGTAGCGGCGCTGTTTCGCGCGTGCAATCAACAGGTCGAAGCGTTCGAGCTCGGCAGTGCGTCCGACGAGCTCGGGGGGTCGGGTGCCAGACCCGGGTGTGAAGGGGTTCAGTCCGTACTCCATGCACTCATACTATCTGATTGTATGTATAAGTATCAGACTTAGTCTTATATGGTTATATACATTCCAATAGATCAGCAGTCCGGTGCAGATCCGGGCGTGCTATGGCGACAAGCAGCACCGGGCGCTAGGGCAAGTGCCGCGACGCCTCTACGGTGTCGATGTCGGCCGATGGCATGAAGAGCGGCTACGCGCCGTCAAGATATGTTGACGATCGGCGACCGGGTCTCGAGCCCACGCCTGAGCCTTGAACGTCATCTGTCGCGGTTCTCGGAATCCAGGTGCTGCGCCCACGTTGCGGCAGCGGCGCGGTGTCCGATCTCTTGCTCGACGAGTTGGACGACGACCTAGGTGCCGGATCGTGAGCGTGCCGCATCAAGTGCTGTCGCCGCTGGTGGATGAATCGAGGAGCTGCAGGGTGCGTTGCAGGAGTTGCTCGATGCGGTCCTCGACGTCGTCGACCATGTCCGGTACATCGGCCAACGCCGTGTGGGCGCGTCGACGTGCCTCGACACCCGAGCGGTAGTACCCGGAGTCGAGCTCGACAGAAACTGGCTCAGGCGCGGCGATCGGGTCACTCCGATCGGTACCACCGTCGGTGGGTCTGACGAGGAGGCTGCGCGGGGTGTGCAGTGGCGAAGCCCCGGTGCGGTGCCTGGTGATCACCGCTCCGACCTCGGCGGCGGTCATCGCCGTGACTGGCAAGGGTAGGTGGCCCCACCGGTCGATCGGCACCGCAACCGGACCACTGCGCTGCGGAAGCCCGGTCATATCGGGAAACGTGTTGCGCTGCAGATGTTCTGTAAGCAACGTCGTCGACGGGTAGCGCTCGGAGAACTGCAGGACGGTGTGCCACCGGTGCCATATCGTGGCCGGCTCGACATTGCTGGCGTCGTGGGGGGCGATGCGGATTCGGTGGCGGCCGCCGATCCACACAGTGTCGTCGTCGGTGGTGATGTCGGTGCGGTCGAGTTCGGCAATGGCTTTGTGGGCCAGGCCTGCTCCGGCGAGAACGAGAAGAACGGCGTCGCGGCGACCGAACAGTGCGGTCGTCGATCCGGAGGTCGGCAGTCGGGCCGCGATCGTCTGGTACTGCGCGGCACGCCGGATCGTTCTGTTGCTACGTATCGAGTTCATTGCGATCCGGATCGAGGTGACGCGTCCGGGAGCGGGCTGGCCGGCGTCGAGGTGAGCGCGGTTGATCGCGGAAACCCGGCGCAGCTGGACCGCTTCGCTGGCGGGGTTTTCGGCGAGGAACTCCGCTAGCGTGATCGGCGATGCGGGTAGCGCCTTGACATCGGCCGCAGCGCACCAATCGGCGAACAGTGACCACTGATAGCTGTAACCGCCCACCGTGCTGCCCCGTCTCGGTGTCACAGTGCGACGGTACCGGGCTGAAGGCCGACCGATCAGAGGACAGCCGCCGAGGGCCGTTCCGCCGCGAACGTGGGCGCATGCTCGTCGACGGCATCGCTGTCGACGGTCGATGGTGCAGGTACGCCACAGGCATCGATGTCGGCTTGCGATGAAGCCACAGGACGTAGCCAGTCCTGTGGCTTCATCGTGTGTGCCGTACTCGAGTCTTACTCGGCGAGCTTGGCGATCGACTGCGCCCAGAGGAAGTACTTGTTGCGTCCGAGATCGCCGATGGTCTTGATGTTGAATGCGGCCTTGAGATGCTCGGCATCGCCAGGGCTAACGCCCTGCAGTGCTTCGACGGGTGCGTCGACGAGCTCGGTGAGCGGCTTGTCTTCGTATGCTTTGTCGAGCTTGTCAGCGATTCCAGCCATGGAGGTGCCTCCTTGCGTCTCGGATAGCGGTGCCTGTTCGGCACCGCCACCCGAGGGTACGGAACGCCCGCTAGAAACCGTTGCGCTGCAGAGACTGCGCCTCGGCGAGCGCGTCGAACGCGTTCTTCGAGCCGTGGCCTTGAGAGTCCGTAAAACGGTGGGTACCTGGTGGGATCGTCCGGCGTCGTATCAATTCGTGCGGTGCGAAGAAGATCTGAGATAGCGGACTCGCCGGCGCAGATGGTGGCGAAGTGGGGGTCGACGTCGTTGGCGATGCACCACGCACGATCGGCCGGCCACACAAACGCAGGTAATCGGCAGCTCACCAGAGTCGTCTCGGGCGTCCTTCAACGTCGACACGTCCTCCGCAGTACCTCGGAAGAGGTAACAGGGCCGCTCCGGGATCGAGACTGTCGCGGCCCTGAAGTGGTCGAGGTTTTCGTAGTCCTCCCAGATCAGGAAATAGCACACGTCCGCAGTCGTGGTGAACCGGGCGAGGGCGGAGACAGCGATTCCGAGCTGGGCGATCTCGGGCTGTCCGTCGTTGGCGAGGTTGGTGTCCATTTCGCGCTGACCGTCGTAAGTCGGATCCGGGATGAACCTCAACCGTGCGTAACGCTCGTAACCCGACGGGCCTCGGGTGACCAGATCCCACCCGTCGCGTCTCTGATCGGTCAACCATCGAGCGGGTGAGCCGTCACGACACGGAGTAATGGTCACTTGGACGCCGCCGTCTGCCGACAACGCGCCTGCCCGCACGACACCGGCGAGGGTGAACCGCAACACCAGGTGTTTCGGAGGGTGGTCGCTCCAAGGCAGGCCGCTGCTGCCCGTACCGCCATCTCGGCGCTCTCGCCCTGCCGCAACGTCATTCGACGATGTCCCAGTCCAGTACCCCGTTGTCGACCGCTGCTGTGTGCCAGCCGATCGATATCTGATCGGTCACGGCCAACCTGACGTCGCGAACAAATGCTTCCAAAGACGGCCAGGTTGGCACACCCAGGTGCCCGCCGTCGTCTGATCGGTACGACACACTCCCCCGCATCTCTCCCGAACGGGTGTCGCAATACATCAGATTCGAATCCCATGCTGCGATAGGGACGTACCCCGGTAGGAACAGGTGATCTTCTGCCTCGACGCCCGCCTCGACCAGGTTGTCGACGATCTCGGCGTAGGTCCCGTCGTACATATCTGGTTCTGTTGCAACGATATCCGCCATGACTTCAACCATGTCGGAATGCCGCTGAGGTATCTCCACGACCTGCAGCAAACGTCCAGCCGGAACGACGAGTCCCGCGCCGCCGACCTCCTTCTGCCCGTCGTGAAGGCCGAAGAACTCGCGAAGCTCGTCCGGCCACGGAACCGTCGCCGCCTCGGCCCGTTTCACCGCGCTCGTCGACGCGCATGGCCGGAGCGTTCGCGCCGTCACCGGTGCCACGTCCCGCAGCGCAGTCACGAGGAGGTTCCACTCATGAGTCAACGACATTGCCCGACCATACTGCGCAGAGGGATCTTTCGATTATCGCAACGCAGATCGCTTCGCGACAGTGACCGCACCGTCAAGAGATGTTGACGCGAGCACGCCCCGCCACCTTTCGTACTTGTGGGCTGCGCCGCAGTAGTCTGGAGCGCACAAGTGGCCGGCGCGCCAGCGATGAATTCGGCTGCGTCAGGGAAGAACAGCTGTGCCTTCGGCGGCAACACATTTCCCGAGGACCCTCAGTGTCAGCACCCATGACTGAACCCCTATGCCCGCCATCGCGTACGCCAGCAACGCGTTAGGTTATCGCCATGATGACGCGAAGGGATCGTCTGTCTGCCGCTTCTGCTGCGGCAGCGGGATCGTTCACCGGGTGTTGGGCGGTGTTGGCAACGCCACCTACCGATTTGCTGGTGGCGGAGCGCGACTCCTCCGTCTCGTCGGCTTTTCTGAATCCAGCGTGGGCAGGGTTTGTTGCGATCCTGGCCGCGCTCGTCGTGATCGGTGTTGCCGCGCAACTCCCCAGGCGAGGTGTCGTAAGCATCGCCGGCCTTCTCGGTTCCCTCGTTCTCCTCTCACCTGCCCTGGTCGATATTTCGACCGTATTGTCGGTGTCGGTGGCAGGACTCGGTGCCGGTCTCCTGCTTGCCGCGTCGGCGCTTTTGGCACAACGACAGCGCGGCACTTTCGTCGCGCTCGTTCTCGGTGCCGCCGCCGGATATCGATTTGGCGAATGGGCAGCACAACAACCGACGGACGAATTTCGATGGTCGGTCGGCCTACCGGGAGACCCGTTCTACCCCGGGCCGGTAGTGCCGGTGATCGTTCTGGTGGCGTGCGCTGTGCTGTTCGCCGGTGTTATTACGCAGACGCTCAGTGACTTTGAACAGCACGCACGACAATGGGGAATTGCAATAGCGGCCCTTGCGGTGTGGGTCGCCTACGTGTTCTTCGGCGACTACACCGCGTCCGTCGGTCAATGGGTCGTCGCTGCCGTTCTCACATTCGCGGTCATAGCCTGTGCCGCGCTTGGTTACGGGCGTGGTGGGGCGTTCATCTGCGCCGGACTCGCGGTGGGGGCCACGTCCGTCGGTTCGATGGCGTGGAACGCATGGTGGCTCGTTCCACTTGCGGCGATCGGCCTGGTAGCAGGTGCCGTGTGTGCGTGGCGGGTGCCGTCGGTCCCCTCGGGCTGCATGGTGTTGGCCTTGATATGCGTTTCAGCCCTGGTGCCGTACTCGACCTTGTCGACGATCGCATACGCGGTGGTTCTTCCTGCTGCCATCGTCTACACACTGCTGTCATCCGGACCCCCGGATGCCACCGTCAGCGCAGCGGGACTGCTACTTCCGACGATGCTGTGCGTATTCAGCCTGTCCGCACCTCCGTTGCAGCCCTACACTTTCGGGTGGACATCAACTACACCCGACGGCGCATCGGTGACCGCATTCGACCCCGGCGCGGTCGGCGCCTTCGCCCCTGTTGCAGTTGTGGTTGCGACCTGCACAGCGTTGCTCGCCGGGGGCATCGCAGTTGGATGCTTGAGGCTGCGCCGCGGTACGCCCGCCGAGTGAACTTTGCCTGGCCAGGCGCAAACCCCCCAAGAGCAGTTGGTGTAGCCCACCGCGAACTACTGGACCATCGGGCCGTCGGTTGATAGTCCAGGAAATTCAACACGCAATGACCGCTCGCGCGGCAATTGCGCGCTCGATGCCGGGCATCCCGTACCACTCGGACTCGCTATAGCTACCTTTCCGTCACGACATGGTTGCGACTCGAACGCACCCGACAGCGGCAGAAGTGCAACTGCAGCGGGTCGTCCCGACATCAACCCGTGCCGGAGCAGCAGAGGCAGTGCCTTCATCCACTACCTTCGCAGCGGGGGTGTTGGGGTGGGAACTCGCGCACCAGTTCGGGATGGCACCCTCGCAGGTACAAGCCGGCGAATGTATGCGCTTCGTCGGCAAGCCAATGCCAGCTTTCCCGCGACCACGTCGCCGCCTCGGCGCGCGCGTCCGCCACGGTCACCACACCGGTGTCAGAGCGCTGAAGGATCACCGAGTCGTCGTCCCAGTCGATCGATGCAGCGCGTACATCGAGGGGTCCGTGGGCGGCGATGATGTCGAGGTCGGCGTCGATCGGAAATGACTCGTGCTGCACCCGCCGCTGAAACTCGTTATCCAGCATCTGGTCCTGAGTCAGTGACGCCACGAACCACCGCCTCTCCGTGCCAGGCGTCGAAGACCGGATCAGCAGCGCCGTCACCGCGCCCACCGACCCCGATCCTGAGTTCGTCACCGGCGCAACCACAATCGCCACGTTGCCGTCGATCAAAACCACCGGCGCTCCGCCCAGACCCACGGATCGATCGGATTCCGCTGACGTTCCGAACGTGTCGTCGTAATCACCCGACAGCAACTGCTCCAGCAGTGGGCCCGTCGCGCGGCGCGCCACAGCCCACCTATCCCCACGCGCGATTGCCTCGACCAGGATGTCGACGTGAGCGACCAGTCCCCCACGACCCGTACGCATAGCGAGCCGGTTCACCGTCACAGTGCGGTCACCGATCTTCGTGTCGCGGTCGCACGTGCTCGTCGACCACAGGACGCGCGGGATCTTCACTGGTGGCGTGTGCCTCGCGGCCGATGACGCCGGCGGTTTCGGGTGAGTGTGCGTACCAGCCGCTAGGAGCGTCCGTATTCCTGGGCGCGCGAACCCCCGACCAGCCGATAGAGCGTGCTTCGGTGAGGATGTCGCGCTCGGCTCCAGCGCGTTCGGCCGGGAACTGGCGCCACCGAGCGAGGATTCCCTCAACGAGTTCGAGAACGGTGACTTCGGGGCCGCTGCCCGGGTGTGCCCGCGGAGCGGCAGGAACATCGCTCCAGATGTGCGCCCCGATCACAGGATGAACGAACCCATCTGCAATACGCGCGGACATCATCCTGCTGTGCGCTCTCGCCCCGGCAGCACCTGCGCCGTCCCCATGATCACCTCCGAGACGGGTGAACAATTCCTCCGCGAGTCGGTACTGTTCTTCGTTGATGCGCGAACCGTCCGCAACGCGCTCATCTCCGGATTTGAACGGTGTGAAACGTGAGAGCACGTCCGCCACCACGTCGGCGGTGTCGGGAGGTATCAACGGCGGCACCAACGTGAGGTCACCGTGCACGGCCGACAGATAGCCCAAGCAAGCGATCGGAAATCTGCTCCAGTCGCTCTCCCCCACCGCTACGGCCGTGGCGGCAAACACGAAGCTGTCGAACAGATCTCGGTGCACCGGCGGTAAGCGACGCATCGCGTTCGCGTCGGCCAACGAGACACCGTCGTAGATGAATTGTTCGAGGACTTGACCCTCTACTTCTTGCAACCACATATGAAAACCCGCGAACTAGGAGGACCGCCAGACGAAGCCGACGGGCGCGGGGTCACCGAACGCCAGTAAACACGCCCCGCACCTCCAGTACAACCCACAAGCCCGAGGAGGCTTGGTGAGGTCGCCCTCGTTAAGTTACCGCACCGTCAAGAGATGTTGACGAAGCTCCTAATCCGCATGTTAACGCTCGAAGCCAGTTGGAAGTCTGGGGCCGAGCGAACCTGGAAGTCCATGTGATGAACGGTTTCTGCCACGTTGTACTCCATGGTGCAGATCACTCAGCAACGTGCTGCCATGAGATCGTCCATTCCAGGATGGAACTGGCGGCACCGCATAAGAGATTTGAGCTTGAAGCCCGGACGTTCCCGATAGCAGGATCCGTCACCAGATGTAGTGCCTTGGTCCGATTCGTTAGGCTACATCTTGGGTTTCTACGGCGTGTCCTGTCCGATGTGTCGGACTGCACAACTAAGATGGGGAACGCAGATATGCCTGAAGCCTCGGGCATATACGCCGAGGCTTCAGGTATTGGTCAATCGTGGTTGATTTCCGACTCTAGAACTCGCGGTGTTCCGTAACAAATCGACGCGCTGCGGTTCCAGATACGTCTCGGTCTGCAAGAGACCTGGATGCGCGAGAATGGAGTCGCCATTATGGCCGCTTCCAAACCGTTGAAACCCGGAACCAGGGCTCCCAACTCGGGGCAGGTCGAGATCGTCGGACCGCGCGGCGGGCGCACTGGGGAAGAGCGCACCACTACGAAGGGCAAGCCGCTGCCTCCTACCCCCAAATCGGGGCAAGGTTACTTGGTCGTCGATCGCACTAAGAACGGTGCAGGCAAAGGCAAGTAGGACCTCGGTTCTGTACGGACACCCGCGTTCTGGAAGGGGCGCGGGTGTCCGGCAAAATGAACGGAAAGAGCAATGGGCTCAAACGAATCGCCGCAGTCGTCGTCGCTTTCCTCCGCCAGTTGGGGGAGGTCCGAGCTTGTGAAAGAACTAGCGAAATTGCCGGAGGGGCAACGCTCGATCCTTGAGCTGCACGATTGGATTCTGACCCTGTTGGACGCGGCCATAACCGCCGCGATGGTATTTGTCGACCCACACGATTTGCGATCCGCGGAGGAGCGCCTCGATTGGCTGATCGAGACGTTCGATCTTCCCGAATCTGGGGATGAGATTGAACGGTTCACGGCTCGTCTGACGGAACTTTCCGAGATGCAGGTTCCGCGGTGGGCTAAGAAGACCGGTACCGACAGTTGGAAGAGATTTCTTCGCCGTTTCATCGGTGCGGCGGCATACGACCGGCTAGCTGCGGCGTTGGTTTCGGACACGACCGTGTTGGCACACGCTCTGCGGCAGTTGATCTCGAAAATACAGCCGTACGCGCTTGCCGTAGATGACTGCGCAATCCTCCTTACCCCGGAGCAGGTAGCGAAGCTAGGTCCGTTTGGAACTGGTCCCACGAATTCGGTCCTGCATCTCGTGCTGACACTTGACGGGGTACTCACGAATGTACTGGAGGCAAATTTCGATTTCAGCTCGATCGCATTCGACCCGAATTTGCCTGGCGAATCCGACCTCGGGGAAATCATCGAGAACCTGCGGCCGCTTCTGTCGGGTGCCACCCGCAAGACGCTCGCCGAGATAAGTGCCAAGCTGAGCCGGAAGCTAGCTGGGGCCTCCACTGCTTTGAACACATCAGAGGATGGAGTCGCGCAGGCCGCTGGCTCGTTGGTGGAGTTGATTGACAGGTTGTTTCGCGAAGCGTTCCCTGATAAGCAAGTTCTGGCCTGGCTGGAGGCTACTGATCGAGCTGCTGACAGTGATTTCGTGTACATCGACAAGAGTAAGGGCATCAGTAGACCCACTAAGCGGGCTCAGGCTCTTTGTTTCGTACATGGGGGGCAAGTAGCCGAGCGCTCAATATTTCATGAGGTTGCGGCGGCCGGGTTAGTTGTGGCACGCGAAAAGTTGCAGAAGATCAAACATGCAGACACCGGTGACCCCGAGGAACGGGAGATCGTGGAGCGCGCGTTGACTGTAGTGGAAAGTTTCTTGTCTGTGGCAATAGAAATTGGGTGGCTCGGTTTGCCAAGCGAGACGGTGGACGGCCTGAAGCTGCGTCTAGCTGCATAAGCTGCGTGTTGAGGGTTGTTGTCGTCGGTCGTGGCCACATGGTCGGCCGACTCAAGCTGGGGCAGAGCCCGTTCCATACTCAAATACGTAGGGATGGATCCTTTAGAGGGTCGTCCATTTAGCTTTCGAGCAGCTCTCGCAGAGCCTTGCACTCCCATGCATGCCACTCGCGCACCAATGTGTCGCCCGTTTCCAGATCCTTGACCAGCCCGGCGTCGCGCGCAGCGCAAACGACCGGACGCAAGTCCGACGGGTCACTGGGTCAATACTTCGAAGATGCTCGTGCCCGTGATCTTCGATTCTCAGCAGTACTCGCGAAGCAGGCCACCGGAACTCGGCGAGCGTGTGCGTTTCGAACTGTTCTGGAATGACCCGTTCGCCCGCCTGTGGGCAGGGTTGCGACCTGGATGGTCGCTCACCGCGAACCTGACAGCGACGAACGCCGACACGGTCGTCCACCTCGGGTCCACCCCCGAACAGAACACCCGACTGCAACCCGCCACGGCCACATCAGGTGGGCTCCGGTTCGGATACACCTCGACGATCCCCGTACCTGCAACGTTGACGGTCTCCGGAGCACTCCGCGTCACCGCGTTCGACACACCGAACAGGCCACCCGGTGAGCCGCTCACAGCGTGGTCGAACACTGTGGACGAGGACCGCGTCACGACCGGGATCGTGCAGCGACTTCAACTGGTCTCGATTCTGAACGACTTTCGAACCGGCTCACATGTCGGGTGGCACGAACTCGAACGTATCGCCGGCACCGAGTGGTTCTACAACTTGGTCAACCCACCCGAGAGCCTGCACGTCTACCGACCGGCCGAGGAACCCGACGACCGTGCACCGCGCACAGGATTCTCGGCACCGGTGCGAACCGAGATCCTCGTACTCGATCTCGCCGTCGACGACTGAACCGTTCGCGCACTACCCTTCGCCGAAAGATCCTCTGTGCCAGAGACTACTCGGCCAATCGGGTTCTACCGATCATGATCAACCGAGTGGCTGATATGAGACGGTTCGAAACCGCCTCCGACCGTCGGGTCGCCCTCGTCTCCGTCACCACCACGGCACGGCCGCATAATGGTCGGGCGAGTTGATGACTGTTGGATTTCCCAGGAGAGGTAGACGATCTGCCGACCGGCTTGTCAGGTTACGAACCTTCCCGTTGACCGCTCACGCGTGGCCACGTCGGTCCGGCCGCGATCACTGCGATGGTAGACCCGCAGAGAATCAGTACTGCAAAGTTGTCTACGAAAGATGGTGCGACGGTGTCGTAGCTCGGGACGTTACGCTCGAGCTCGGCGATGGGAGTGTGATGTCGTATGGACCCTGTACAAGCGCTACTGCTGTGCCCACGCGGACGGCGCTTCTGCGCGTCTCTCGCCTCGCACCTCGACCCGACGTTCGAACTGCACCAGGTTCTCAATCGCACCGCCCACGGGTACGTCGACTACGGCCCCTCCGGTCTCGGCGCATCAGCCGACGCCCTCGACAGCATCCCTACATCGGCGTTCACGGCGTCGTCCGCATCCGATCTGCTGACCGCATTGATGGAAACGGTTGGCTATGCCCGCTATTGGCAGCCACCGGACGAAATCGACGTCATCCTCGACTCACACGAGCTCGGTCGACCACTCCGGCGGATCGCAGAAGCAATCTCCGCAGCACCACACACCCGGTGGTTCGGATCCCCCGCTGACCTCACCTCCCAGCGATCGGTGTGGTGGTACGACGAGCACTTCGGAGGGTGGGGCACCGTCGAACGCCCGACGACTGCCGCATGGAACGACTGGAAAACCGAACTCATCGAGGAGGAGAACCGCGCGGCTCGGGATCGACCGTCAGACCCGGCAGCACCGTACAGCGGATTCTGGTGGTCGACACCCATGGCCGCCGGAAGCCCCGAAACCACCCGCGCAACAAACGAAATCCCCGCATTGGCTCTCGACTTCACCGAAGACGACATGGGTTGGGACCGCGCACGAGTTTCACCCGTCGCCGTGGACGGAAACCCACGCATCTACGAAATCACCGAACCTGCAGACTGGGCGCGGTTGGTCGAAGACCATCCCATCGAGGTCACCGCATCCCGTCGACACGATTGGTACAACACGACCGGACGCGCCGGCAGATGGCACATGCCCGACTGGGCATCGGTGGCCGAGCAGTTCGATGCAGTCCACCTCACCGTCTGGGGCTATCTCACGACCGCCGGCAACGCGGTACCGGTGCACCTGCTCGACGGCGACAGTGCCAGCGTCCTGGCCGGTTGGACACCCGACGCCACACACTGGCTCAACCCCGCAGCAATAAGCATCTCCGACAGTCCTACCGAGTACCGACACAACAAAGACGGTCTCTGGACCGAAGCCTCCGCCTGGAGGCTCGACTTCTAGTCCCCTTTGCAGGCCCGCTGAAAGGTTCCTTTCGTCGGATGGGGTTCGCCGTACAGTGCCGCTACGCGCCTTGCGCTCAAGGGCCGCATCACCGAATTCGAGCCGGTTGAGCGAACTCGTTCGAGACTTACTGACCTGCCGAAAGTGGTCGGGCTATGGATACTCGCGTACCAGTTCTGGATGCCTTGCTCGGAGGTACATGCCACCGAAGGTGATGCAATCAGCGGCCAGCCAACTCCACGCCGACCGATCGAAATCGTTCAATTCGGCTACTGCGTCTGCGACCGTGCACGTGACCTTCTCGTCGGACCGAAGGACCACCGTGGGGTCGTCCCAGTCGATGCCAGCTGCTTCGGTGTCGAGTTGTCCGTGCGCTGCGATAGCCGCGAGATCCTCCTCCTCGTCGAACATCCCCAACTGGACCTGTTTTTGAAAATCCCGGTCTGCAACGAGCTCGAAGTTCAGCGCCGCGACCAACCAGAGCCGTGGACTATCGCGCGAGACCAAGACGGCTGTGATCGAAATCGGTCCGGATTCACTCGACGCGGGGATAGACCCGACGACCACAGCAACGCGATCGTCGGCGACAGCAATAGGAACGTCTTCGAGCCAGGGCAGCTCGCCGTGAACATCGACAACGAACACCTCGTCGTACCGCCCGGCCAACAGGTCTCGAAGCAAAGGTCCCGTGCTCTTACGGGCGATCTGCCATCGATCGCGTCGAGCGACCGCTTGAACGAGAGTGGTAACGGCCGCGATGAAAAGCCCCAGGCGTCGGTCTTCCCTGAAACGGTTCTCCATACGCCTCCTCGGTGAATTGTCGAGGTCTGCATCAGCGTCGTCATCGTGCGGCGTAGTCATGGCATCGTGGTGACGTCGAGGTGCATCGTGCCTTCCGAACCGGGATGTTCGATGTACCCGAAGGCCACGAAAGCGTGGTCGACATAATGCAATTCGATGGTCCGTGCGCCGGAGTTGGCTAGTGCGTGGGTGATTGCTTGGACCAGTTTCGTCAGCACAGACCTTGGTGTGTTCGGTACCGATTCGACGACATCGACGACCGCGGTGGTGTCGTCGTCCCATCTTGCTGCCGCGTGGGCGACGAACGGTCTTCCGGCCGCGTTGTTGACGTATGCCTGCAGCCAGGCGGCGAGATGACCGGATGACTGTGCTGCAACGGTTTTGTCAATGTTCAACCCCGCTTCGGCAAGCCAGACTCCGGACTTGTCGTGCTGTGGCACGTTCGCGATGTAGTAGGCGCGATCACGTTGCAGGCCACCCGTGGGCCATGACACATGCAGTGTCCCGTCGCTCATTCGTGTACGTGTGCCCCAGAACAGCAATCCGGTCCGCAAGTTTTCCTGCCAGTTCGCGAAAGTCTCGGAGACCAGGGAGCCGGGTGTATCGGCCGGCGGTCCAGGTAGGTCGTTGACTGATTGAGGTAGCGGTAGTGACAGCGCGAACGTGTTCGGGTTCTTGGCCCAGAGGAAATACACACGGGCAGTGTCGTTTTCGATATGGACGCGCGTGGTACGGAATTTGCTGTCGATCACCCCGCGCATACGAACACGGCGCATCAGATGTCGTGCGGCGTCCCCGGCTGAGGCAGTGAGGTCAGCGGGGTCGAGTCCGGTGAACTCGACCCGCCAGCCCCCATCGGCATCGGTGTTCGGATCCCGAATCTCGCCGGTGTCGAAGAAGGGGCCGACGCGTTCGATGTGCGCTCCCAGAGAAGCGGATTGGGGTCTGATCTTGCGGGCAGAGCAGATGCCATGCCATAGCCTTGGGAAGGCGAAGTTGTCTGGAGCGAGCGTGGGTTCCCCGTCTTGCCCGAGCAGTACCACGTAGATCCGCTGCTTGAACCACATGCGATCGCGCACGCGTTCAGAAGGATGCTCGTCCCTCACCAGTTCGTAGGCGTGGTCGGCCCAACGGTCGCCGAGTAGCGCGCGCGTCCATGCTTCGCTTTCGACCTCGGTGACGGCGTCGAGTAGATCGCTGCGGGCAGCTGCGCGGTCGGGGTACGTTGCCGCGAAGGCCTGTACGTGAATGCGCACTGCTAACGGATTGGATTCTGTAGGAAAGGATCCGAGGTCCCCGGCGTCTTGATAGCTGTGGCGGAGGTGGATTTTCAGTCTGGCGTCCAGCAGCGATGGACCCTCGAGCGGGTTGGTGTCTACCGGCCAGCGCGGATCCGAATGTGTGGGACCACGTGTCGAAGCAATGTGTGCCAGGAGGTCTCTGTGTACCGCTATTGCAGCGCTGTAGCGCGTCGCAATATCTGCGGTCATGGCAAACAGGTCGGGCGGCACCTGATGTTGGCCGCCGTTTGAGTCAGCGGGCCGAGACATACTTTCTACGTGTTGTCAGCATTGCCACATGCTAGCCCATTTCCGAAAATCGGCACCGTTCTCGCGTTCATTTAAGCCACGGTCAGTCAACGAAGTTAACCGCAGACGGCGTTAAGGTAACGGAGTCTGCGCATTCGGTCCGAACCACGTCTAACTCAGAACCGTTGTTGCACAATCATATCCAATGCGTCTCTGCTCAGTTGACCCGTCACAGCCCGATCTCGTTGACAGCGTTGCCAATGAGAGGCGCGTGCTCGCGGCGATAGACCTCGACAGAGTCGAGGCTGGCGTGGCCGGTCTGCCGGGCGATGGCGGATCCGTCGGCTCCGTTGCGGGTGCCTTGGGTGACGAACCCGGCGCGCAGGGAATGCCCGCCCAGCTTGGCGAGCGCGGTCGGGTCGAAGCCGGCGTGGTGGGCTCGCCGGCGGATGGTCTGGTGGATCGCTGCTCCGGACAGCGGCTTGGCACCGAGGTTTCCGTTTTTGGCGATTGCGCGAAACAGCGGCGCGCGAGCGGCGGTGCGAGGTACTCCCTCACTGCACACGTGCGCGTCGAACGGTTCGCGATTGCGGAGTAGCCGGATCACTGATGGCCTGCCGCCGAGGTCGAACGCAGCGACGACCTGGACCCATCGGACGTACGCGCAGGGTGGGCAGGTCTCGTAAGAGTCTGTGTAAGGCAGTGCCTTCATCGCTCCCCTGCCCTCTTGGTCGGTCTTCGACTTCCGCAGTCGGATGTGCAGACCGTCGTGTCGATGCACAGCGACGTCTCCACAGACCATCTCCGACAGCTCGCTACGGCGGTACGCGCCGGCGAACCCCAGCAACAGGATGGCGGAGTCACGGCGTTCGAGGACTTCGTCCGCCCATCCGCGGCACCGTTCTCGGGAGGTCCCGACGAGGAGTTTGATGTCGTCGACCAGTAGCGGGTCTCGCGGGGTGCGGGGTCGGTCCCCAGCCAAGGCATACTCCCGCCGGATACCGGACAGGGTGGCGGCGACGAGTTCGTGGGCAGTCGGAGACAGATGGCCTGTTGTGCGGTGCTGGTGGTTGATCGCGGCGATCCAGGTGCCGAAAGTGGCGACGGCGTAGGCCCGCTCCCCTGTTTCCGTGCGGGTGTCCGCGGCGTCGACAAGGTAGGCGGCAACAGTGATCGGGTGCGCCGGAAGCGTCACGTGACCATTCGACTCGCACCAGCTAGTGAAGCGTCTCCACGCGGCCGCATACGTCCTACGTGTTCCCTCGGAGCGGGAGGACTGCACGGCGCTCGCGATGCGCTTCGCGACGGCGGGTGGGATCTCCGGCTCAACCGCCACGGCCCCGATGCTTTCAGGCATGCCGACCGCAGGTGTCCGGGTTGGTCGAAAGTCCATCAGAGCAGCTTAGCGCAGGTCACAGACACGCCTGCAGCGTAAAACTGTGCTGAACTGGTGTTTCACCCCAGACGCTGCGGAAAATGCAATTTACGTGGGTCAACTCCATTGAACTATGGGTGACAACGAAGGCGGGATGAATGTCCCTGCTAATCAACTTGAAAGAGCCGCCGTAGTAGACCCCAGTTTGATCCGGCCCGGGGCTGCACCAGGCGATCTTGGCGGTCGTTGCCTCCCCCGGTAGTTACAACGACCGTCCGTTTCGCGTCTGCTTTTTGGGGCCTCGAAGTGTGGGATTCCCTCGTGGCCGTGGGGCCCGCCGTTACTGCGGTATTCCACCGAATCATTGGTTGCGTTCGGGCGCAGTCGTGGTTCCGACCGTTCCTACGACTTAGACAGGGAACAGCCTCGCGGTGCGGCGCTGTGTCTTGGGTGTCGGTAAGACGCACGTTACGCACCTTGAGAATGGTTGCCGGCGGCGCTTGTGGACGCAGTCAACCGTCAAGTCCTCATCCTCGACGCTGAACTCGCCGCAGGCTGAGTCGGTTGCAGCCGACGAGTCGCGCGACACCCCATAGGTCATCATCTTGTAAGACGACCGTCCAACCTGTTGTGATGAATGCCAACGCTAGTGATGATAGCTATCGGAGCTCGCAACGCTAGCGGTACTGACACCGGGCATGATTTCGCCTGGGTTGAACAGAGCGCCCAATCCGTACGTGATCACAGGCTCGCGAATGTTCGGTTTGCGATGTTGCTGCCTGGCGCAGTCCGTCGCAGTTATCTCGCCTCTCAGTTCAATCCGCCGAACCGTGGGTCCGGCGGATTCGGCTGACGCACTGTGGAGCAAGGTGTTGCAAGGCTCTGCAACGCCAGCCCTGTACAGACACTCTTGGGCTTCGGCATACGCGAGTGCTAGGCCATCTAGCATTGCTATTTATCCTGCTGAGGGCGGTTGCACGTGAGATTCGCCCTGCGCGCAGACGGGCAGTTAACCGGGTTCGCTCCGTTCGCGTTCTGTTGAGCAGTAATTGAAAAGGTATGGGTGCAATGATAGCGAGCGGAGCTAGCAAAGGATGCAGAGCGAGCGGAGCGCCGGTACTTGCGCTAACGTAGCTGGCGTAGCTAGCAAAACAACGCTAGATAGGCGTGGTGCACTAGTTGCGAGTGCTACACAAGCGGTGCTTGCGAGGCAAGTGAGAGTTGCTCGTCGAGCACGTTTATCTAGCGTAACTAGATCCGCTTGGCTAGATACGCAAGGTACTGCAGCTCGGCGTGCAAACAGTGCGAGACGAGCGAAGCGAGCTACGCAAGCGAGCCAAGCACTCGTCGCAAGGTTCGCTCCGCGTGTTAACGCAGCACACGAAGCAATTGGCTATAGCGTAGCGAGCCAGAAGGCTTGCAGGGCATAGGTCCAGGGTGCGAGCCAACGCAGTTTTCCTCGGAGAAAAGTTCGTTGGCCTTGATCCTCAAACAGAGAAAGGAACGCGAATCCCAATGTCGACGTCGTCGAAGCAACCCAGGAAGTTCGCGATATGTAACCAGAAGGGTGGGGTTGGGAAGACAGCGACAACACTCGGATTGGCGAGTGCATTGGCGGACAAGGGCAAACACGTCCTCGTCATCGATATGGATCCTCAGGCCAACGCGACGACCGGTCTGGGAGTCGACGTTGATGACGACATGCGAACTACCTTCGACCTGATGTCGGTCACTGGCGAGGGTGCAGCAGCGGATGCGGTAGTAGCAACCGAATGGGATCGGGTCGACCTGATCGCGGCGACTCAGAGCCTCGCCAATCTTGAGGCTGACGGTGCAAACGACTTGATCTTTCGGTTGGATATCGCGCTTGAGGGTGTCGATCTGTCGCCTTACAGTGCAGTTTTCATCGACTGCCCGCCGTCGCTTGGAAAGTTACTTTTCGCGGTCCTCTGCGCCTGCGACTCAGTCATCGCGGTCACCGAACCCACCATCGACAGCGTGCGAGCGATTACCAAGGTTGAGGAAACCATCACCAACGTCAAGCGGCGTGCGAACCCTCGTCTCGAGCTCGAGAAGATCGTCTTGTCTAAGAAACGAAGGACCTCGGAGCATCAGTATCGCGAGGACGAGTTGCGTGCTGCATACGGCGAATTGGTTGCAAGAGCGGGGATCCCGGAGCTGGCGGCGCGCCAAGACGCTCATAGCAGCCACACTCCCATCCATTCTTACAAGGGAGGCCGGGCGATAGACCTGCAAGTCGCCTACGACGCCCTGTTGAAAGAACTGTCTATCGACCTCCTAGGAGAGCCTGCCGCATGAACGCACAACGCGAACCCGCCATCCGCCGCCATCCGGCTGCAGACCTCCCTTCGCGACCGACCGCTTCACCCAGGCGCGTTGGGCTCGAAGCACAGCAAGAATCAACCGGTTCGCCGAGCGTCGACGTTCCGACCAGTGCTGGCGGTATCAGACCGACAAACGAGCCCACTCTTCCGGCAACGAACGAACCGTTGGCTCAGCACAATGCGCGGCCGGCGGCAGGACCAGGCGCGGAAAAATTTACTGAGCAGCACAATGTGCGGATACGGAGTTCTACCAAGCTTCGTTTGAACAGAGCCGTCGACAGGCTGCGGTACGAGACAGGGGACCGATCAATCAGTATTGCTTCCTTGACCGACGCAGCGCTCTGTGAGTACCTCGACAAGCGGGGCATCTAGACCGTTGAATGAGGATGCCCGCTTGCTGTGCTAGCTAGCGTTGCTAGCACAGCCCTTTTGGTCACCCATAAGTATTCAGTCACGTACATGTGCGCGATGGCAGACCTACGGCGGGACCGAGACTTCAGGCACCCCCACCGAGGCTCGGAGTCCTTTTTGACGATCGTTTATCGAGACACCCCGCGGCCGAATCTGTCAGTTTCAAAAGACGGCTGCACTCTTTGCAGGCGTTTTGAGGATGAGTGCACGTGTCTTCTGACATTCTGATGTCGGAAGTGCGGTGCACGGTCGCGCGTTCAGCTCTCGGTGACAGGGAGGCTTGTGATGGAGCTCGACGTCGTGGAGACCGGTGTGCTGACGGCGTCGGGGGAGCGGTGGGCGCAGGCAGAGACCCGATTCGCTGTCTTGGCTCCCTTGCTGGAGATGCATCCGGTGCGTTTGGCAGCGGTCGATGATGCGGCCGAACGACTGGGGTTGTCGCGCCGTCGGGTCTATGCGTTGCTTGGCAAACTCAGGGACGGGACAGGTACGGTCACCGATCTTCTGACGAAGGTCTCGCCGGGTGGGCGTGGCCGCAGCCGAGTAGCGGCTGAGGTCGAAGAGGTGATCGGCGATCATCTCACCCGATATTTTCTTCACCGCCAGAAGCTGAGTGTCGCTGCGCTGCATCGACGTATCGCGTTGACTTGTCACCGCGCGGGTCTGCCAGTGCCGGCCAGAAACACCGTCACCGCACGAATCGCCGCGCTCCATCCGGCATCGGTGGCCAGGTCACGCGGAGGACCCGATGCCGCCCGCCCACGTCAGTCCGCCGGCGACGATCCACCGACGGTTTCGGGGATTCTCGATCAGGTCCAGATCGACCACACCGTCGTCGATCTGATGGTCGTCGACGAGTACGAGCGGCAACCGATCGGCCGCCCCTACCTGACGATCGCCATCGATGTCCTCAGCCGTTCCGTACTCGGGTTCGTCGTCACTCTGGAGCCGCCGTCGTCGATATCGGTCGGGTTGTGCCTGGGCCGCGTGTGCTGCGAGAAGCAGACATGGCTGGAGGCATGCGAGCTCGCGGAACAGGTGCAGTGGCCAATGGCAGGGAAACCGAAACAGTTGTACCTCGACAACGCCTCCGAGTTCAAAAGCGAAGCGCTGCGCCGCGGATGCGCCCAGCACGCCATCACACTCGAATACCGTCCTCCGGGCCGACCGCACTACGGCGGGATCGTCGAACGCATCATCGGAACGGCGATGACGGCGGTGCACGAGCTGCCTGGGACCACCTTCTCGAACCCAGCGGACCGAGGAAGTTACGACTCGGACAAGCACGCGGCGTTGACATTGCGTGAGTTGGAACGCTGGCTGGTCCTGGCCATAGCCTCGTATCACGCGAGCGTTCACACAGGGATCGGGAACACTCCGGCCGCGGTGTGGGCCGGCGAGGTCGCCGCAGTTGGTCACGCCCCTCGTGTGGTGCTCGGCGAAACCGCTTTCCTGGTGGACTTTCTTCCCGTCATCCGGCGACGTCTGACGCGCACGGGCTTCGTCCTCGATCACGTGCACTACTTCTCGAACGCGCTCAAACCGTGGGTTGCGCGGCGAGAGGATCTGGGGCGGTTCGTGATACGACGTGACCCACGCGATTTGAGCAGAATCTGGGTCCTCGAACCAGACGGTGCCGGCTATGTCGAGGTGCCGTACCGGACGATGTCACATCCCGCGGTGACACTGTGGGAGCACAGAGCTGCTATCACCCGTCTCCGCGAACAAGGTCGGTCGAACGTCGATGAGGGCGCACTGTTTTCGATGATCGAGCAGATGCGCGAGGTCACCGACCGCTCACAGAAAGCCACCCGCAAAGCCCGGCGCAACCGTGCCCGCCGCATGCATCTCACCGGCGCCGCGTCTGCACCGATCCCGGCGATCCACCCGCCGGTGGAGCCTCGAGCGGACGGCGGCACCGCAACGCCGGTCTTCAGCGATATCGAGGAATGGTGAGCCGATGACCGCATCGACAGGAAGCAGCGACGAAGCCACCGAGTCGTCCGGTGAGGATTTGGGGCACCTGCGGGAGTCGGTTCGTCCGCTCGCCGCACTCGACGACGCGGACAAGATCCGGTTGATCCGGTCGGAGAGGTGGATCGGGTATCCGCAGGCCCGTACGGTCATCGACCATCTGGAGACGTTGCTGTCGTGGCCGGACCGACAGCGTATGCCGAACCTACTGTTGCTCGGTCCGACGAACAACGGCAAGTCGATGATCATCGAAAAGTTCCGGCGCACTCATCCGCCGATCAGCTTGTCCGACCGCGAGCAGATACCGGTGTTGTGCATGCAGATGCCCCCGGACCCGTCACCCGGCCGGTTCTACCTCGCACTGCTCACAGCGTTGGGAACACCGACCCGACCACGCAATCGGGTCCACGAACTCGAACAGCAAGCATTGATGCTGCTCCGCGCCACCGGCGTACGGATGTTGATCATCGACGAGCTCCACAATGTTCTCGCCGGCCGTGACAACGTGCGCCGCGAATTCTTGAACGTGCTGCGGTTTTTGGGCAACGAACTACGCATTCCTCTTGTCGCTGTCGGCACCCGTGATGCTTACCTCGTCATCCGGACCGATCCCCAGTTGGAGAACCGATTCCATCCCATGACTTTGCCGGTCTGGACCAACACTGCCGACACCAGATCACTGCTGGCCAGCTTCAGCACGAGCTTCCCCCTCCGCAAACCCTCGCACGTGACATCACTGGAGATGACCGACTACCTTCTCACTCGCTCCGAGGGCACCATCGGTGAACTGGCAACGTTGCTCACTGCCGCAGCAGTGACCGCCGTCGACAGCGGAGAGGAAGCGATCACCTCATCGGTGCTCTCGCGCACTCCGTACCTCGGCCCCACGGAGCGACGCCGCCAGTTCGAACGCCACCTCGCATGAACGCGCGGCTCGCACCGATGCCCGGTGATGCGTACGTTCGCCCGTGGCCGCTGCACCCGCCGCCACTGCCAGGTGAGGTCCTCTCGTCCTGGTTGGCCCGGATATGCGAGCTGTATCCGCACATCAGGCCCTCTGATCTGTTTGCAGACCTCGATATCGATTGTGCTGTCGAGGATCTCGACCGCTACACACCGGAGCCGATCCTTGCCGAGCTGGCCGGTCGCGGCGCAGTCCCGGTAGAGAGGGTGCGGATGATGACGTTGGCGGGGTGGACACCGTGGCTGCTCGACAGCACCGACCCCGCCGACTGCGACTTCGACACCTACGTCCACCAATTCTCGATCCTGCTACCGGCCGACCTCGCGAGGGAGGATCGACGACGCCGCACACCCACGAGCGAAGCATGGTTGCCGTGGGCGAGCACTCCGCGCAGTCGGGCATGCCCGGCATGTATCGACAGCCTCGAATCCACTGCTGATATCAACATGACTCTGCTGCATCAATATCCGGTGCTGAGCAGCTGCCTCGACCACCGTTGTCGACTCGAACCCTGCTCTGTTTTCCCTGGTCATGCAATCTTCTGGGATCAGGTCCGGTTCGGTTCGGACGAACGGGTCTCGCCCGTTCCGGTTCCCTCGGCGGTCACGGACCTCGATCGGCGCAGCACCGAGGCTCTGACGACGGGATGGGTGGAACTCGGCCCAGGCCGGGTACATGCCGCAGTCTGGTTTCGGCTTCTGCGCACCGTCGCCGACGAAGTGTCCACACCACTGGTTCGCACCGGACGGTGGGCGACGAGGCTCGTTGCGATCTGGAAGGCCGCCGGTCGTTCTCGCCCGCTTCGGACCGCGTGGGTTCCGTTCGAGGACCTGCACTGGGACGAGCAGGCGACAGTCCTCGAGGCCGCAGCGATCGGCATTGCGATGGTCGAGAGCGGTGAGATCGACGCCGGCGGTGCGCACGCATCTCTACTGAGCCCACGTCCCTATGAGCCGGTCGATCCCGGGACAGCTCCGACGCGCTCGTCTTATCCCACACCCGAGCGCGATCTGTGGGCTGACGCGCACGCTGCGGCCGAGGCCGCCATCGCGGCAGCGCGCGTCGACCCCGCATCCGCCAGTTCGTTGTACAACTTCCTACGCTGGGGGTGCCGCACCGCAGCGGAGCTGGATGAGACGGTGCAACTGTTCCTCGACCACGGGATCCCGCTGCACCATCCGCCGTCATAGCTAACGCCCGATGGAGCGGGGTCCTCCGCGACGCACACGCTGCGACAGCCGAGAAGCCCGTTTTCGCGCCGGGGTCATGGTCACCAACGTCAATTGTGCGGTGACCGACGAGAATTTTCCTTCCCGCACCGTCCTTGAGGAAACGCCAGGTGAGCGTAGTTTCTGTTCGATAAATGTGTAGGAGGTGCCCGCTACAGTCCTGCCCATGACCGAACGCCAGCTCGCAGACGACTCGAACATTGTTCCGGCTGTCTTGCCGGGCGGTACCGCAGCGGTGTTTCCGGATCTCCCACCCGACGTCGCCGCTCGGATCGAGCAGTCGATGGCGTCATCGCGCTCGACCGGCACCCGCCGCGCCTACGCCTCGGCGTGGAGACGCTTCGAAACCTGGTGCGCCGCCACCGGGTATATCTCGTTACCGGCGCATCCCGCGACGGTGGCCGCCTATCTCGTGGCCGCGGCGGACACACTCACCGTCGACGGGACTCGGGCGTACGCGGCCGCGACGTTCGGCAAATGGGTCGCAGCGATCGCCGACCGCCACCGCGCTACCAGACACGACAACCCGGGCGGGCACGAGATGGTCCGCGCCACCCTCGCCAGTATTCGGCGGGATTACGCGTCGGCGGGCGAGCGGCCACGCAATCCACGCGCACCGCTGCTGACCTCCGACATCACCACCATCGTCGATCATGCACGTCTCAGTGTGACCGGGTGGGCGTCGGAGGTCCTCAAACGGCGCGACACCGCGCTGCTTCTGATGGGCTATACCGGCGCATTTCGTCGTAGCGAACTCGTGGCGCTCGAATGCGGCGGTGTCCGCCGCGACCGCCTCGACGGTGCGCACGTACGGATTCGGGCGTCGAAGACCGATCAGGACGGCGTCGGGGCCTTCAAAGCCCTACCGTTCACCGGCCGTCACGAATCCTGCCCGGTCTGCGCGTGGGTACGTTGGCTGCAGGTCGTCGCGGCGTCCTCCACGTGCACCTCGCTACGTCGACGACCCAACGCCGCCGGATCGCGGTGATCGACGGCACCCATTCCCGGCAGCTGTTACCCCCTCCGGGGCGCGCGGAGATCGTTCGGGCTGCGCTGGACGTGGCGCGTACGGCGCGCCTGCACGAGCTGGCAGCCGTGATCGGCGGCATCATCGCCCGCCTCCCCGAATCCGGTTGGCCGTCAGAACTGTTCGCGCGGCGAGACGCCCGCGTCCTGATCTTCGCCTCGACCGGTCTGCCGTACACCCAGATCGCGGCCCTGCGGCACTGCAATGTCACCGCCGATCCAAGGATCGACGCCCTTCGTATCGACACAGGCCGCGGCGTCCACACTGTCACTTCCCCCGGCACTGACGGGGGCGGGGTATCTCGCCGCGGATGGTGTATCAGCGCTTGTTGGAGGTGCTGGGCCATCGCACGCGGTATCCGAGTACCCGAATGCTCTCGATGCCGTGGGCGGTACCGGACTCGGCGGATTCGACCGGTACGTCGATCCGGCCGATCGGCAGCCGCTGTCGACTGCGATCGACCGGTTGGGCCACACCCCGTTGATTGCGACCCCACTCACGTCCCGTGCGGTCGCCGACATCGTTCGAGCCCACCTGGACGGGCGAGTACCTGTGCACCGACTCCACTCGGTGCAGGCACGGCAACCGAGCGCACAGCTCGTCCCGTAGCCCGCCTCGGCTTCGGTACTCGACCCCGGATACTACGAATACGGGACCCAGGCACGCCGGGACGCGCACGAGCTACTCGGTGGCGTCGATTCAACGCTCGACGACCGTGCGGATGCACTGCTGAAGCGGCTTCTCGCGTTCGTCGAGGCAGAAGTACCGGAATATGGTCGGCCGCGCGTGCCGCGCCCATCGTACCTGCCCGTTCAGGACACCTTTCGGGCGTGAAGACGCTCGACGAGACCGAGAGTGAACCGGTCGATGTCCTCGATGGAGAAGCTCTCGTCACCGGTGATCGCGAGCGAGGACCGTCGCAGAAAGTGCACGCCACCGATCGGGATGCTCACCAGTTTCAGGGCGCGTTGGATCCATCGAACCGGCCGGATCGACGAGGCGACGTGATCGGCGGGGAGCATTGTTCCACCTGGACGCAGCACTCGCGACATTTCCGAGAGCGCGATGTCCGGGGCTGGGATGGCGCAGAGCGAGAACGTGCACACCATGGTGTCGAAGGATGTATCGGGGAAGTCCAGAGCGTGAGCGTCCCCGAGCGGCGGGTGCGCATCCGGTCTGACGTCGGTGTGGGCGCGAGCCGTGTGGTCACGACATTGGTGGTCATTGAGGCCAGGTGCACTGCATCGACAGCAGTCGTGTTGGAAGGTCATTCCGGCGTTCGAGCAGGTGGTGCAAGGACACGTGCCGAGGTATACGCCACCCTCTCCTTGATTGATCGTACGGATGTACGTACATTATGGATGAGGCTAGTCGCCAATTCTGACAAACGTCACACTCGGGAGGAATGAAATTCCCTCGTCCGCCCCGAGTCGGCGAGTGCCGGACGGCTGAGGAGGACGTGATGGTCGGCAACCGCTGCGGTGGCGCTGTGAGTCGTTGCGCCTCGCTGGATCAGTCGGTTGCGATGCCCCTGGTCGCCCAGTGGAATGCCGCCCACTTCACCTCCACCCCGCAGGAATCGGAACCGTGCGCCTCGACGCACAGAACCTGCAAAAATACCCCACGGGGTACCGTGGATTCTTGACACCCATACGAACGCCGCCACGATCGACAAGGAGATTTCGATGCTTCTCGAACGCATCTACGACGAAGACCTCGCCCAAGCCGGATACTTCATCGGCTGCCAGGCCAAAGGAGAGGCAGTGGTGGTCGACGCCCGCCGCGACATCGGTGTGTATCTGGATCTGGCCGATCGGCATGGCATGACCATCACCGCCGTGACCGAGACCCATATCCATGCCGACTACCTGTCCGGCACTCGCGAGCTGGCCAAGGCCACCGGGGCGGTCACCTACGTCTCAGGAGAGGGCGGCGACGATTGGCAGTACGGCTTCGAGGCCGAACGCCTCCACGATGGCGACACGCTGGCTCTGGGCAACATCACCGTGCAAGCCGTTCACACGCCCGGTCATACCCCGGAGCACCTCTCGTTCCTGGTGACCGACGGTGCCTTCGCCGATGCTCCGGGATACATGTTGACGGGCGACTTCGTCTTTGCCGGTGATCTCGGCCGCCCGGACCTACTCGACGAAGCTGCCGACGGTGTCGACACCCGTTTCGAGGGTGCCAAACAGATCTTCCGCAGTCTGAAGCGGTCGTTCGTCACGCAGCCAGATCATATCCAGGTCTTTCCGGGTCACG
>NZ_JALGQI010000024.1:0-59405 GCF_022810385.1 Rhodococcus sp. ARC_M12
CGCAGCGCTGGCCTGACCCAGCGGAACAGAGCACCCCAACGCCAAAAAAGAGGTGACCCGGGCATCGAACCCGAGCCACCCCTTCGCAACGTCGAACTACCGCTCACTCAAAATGCGACAGCCCCCCCAGGGCACTTAACCGCTCCACTGCGGCGAAGCCGCACCGCGGTATGCCATGATGGAAACGCACCTCGGTGTGCAGCGGCGGTGGGGCTCGCCGTAACCGAACCTCGGTCTTCGCGCCGACAACAGTCCCTGTCTCGGCACTCGTATGTCCGCAGATAGGGAGCAGGTTGATGAACGATTTCGACGACGAACAGAGCGATACCGCGGCCGATCGGGCCCTGCCTGTGGACCCGGACGGCGTCGACACGGCGCGTCCTCTACACGTACAGCCGGCGGCAATTGCCGCAGTTGCTCTCGGCGGTCTGGTGGGCACCGGCATTCGCTACGGCGCGGAGTCGGCCTTCCCGTTCGTATCCGGTTCGTTCCCTTTCACCACTCTCGTCATCAACATCACCGGCACGTTCATCCTCGGGATGTTGCTCGAACGGCTTGCCTTGTCCGGACCGGACAGTGGCCGGCGACGACGGATACGGCTGTGTATCGGCACCGGGGTACTCGGCTCGTACACCACCTACAGCTCGTTCGCCCTCGAGACCGTGGAGCTGTTGCGAGATCATCGCGTCGTGGCTGCCGCGGTGTACATGACCGTCAGCGTGGTCATCGGTACGTTGGCGGCCGGGGCGGGCATCGTCTGCGCGCAACGGTTCGGCACCCGCGCGGAGGAGAAGCGATGATCGCCCTGTGGGTCGTGCTCGCCGGAAGTGCCGGTGCAGTCAGCAGATTCGTCCTCGACGGCGTCATTCGGTCACGACTGAAAACCGAGTTTCCCTACGCCACAGTGCTGATCAACGTCACCGGATCGGCCGTACTCGGCGTCGTAGCAGGGCTGGTGGCGTTCCACTCGGCACCGGAACAGGTGCAGGCCATCGTCGGCGTCGGATTCTGCGGCGGCTACACCACTTTCAGCACCGCAAGTGTGGAGACCGTTCGCCTGCTCGAACGGCGTCGCTACGGTCTCGCTGCGTACAACGCGATCGGCACGGCGCTCTGTACTACCGCGGTTGTCGGTGTCGCGATGGTCGCGACGGCGTACATCTGATTATCACAACTGCGCCCGCATAGCAGGAAAGGCGCTGGCAGCGAAACCGTTTCGCTCGTACATGCCCTGTCCTGAGGGCGTCGCCATCAGCTCCGCTCGTGCAATGCCGGTTTCCCGAGCCCAGTCCATCACCGCAGCGAACGCTCTGCCGCCGAACCCCTGACCTCGAGCTTCGGGTGCGGTGCACACATTGCTGATCAGGACATCACGTCCATCCGGTGAGAGAGGCGAGGGTGCAGCGTCTCGAACGGCACCCATGGCGCAGGCTACGACCACGCCGTTGTGTTCGACGACGACAATGCGGTAGTTCGCATCGTCCAATCGGTCGACGAACCAGTCGAATGCATGTGCGCGCCAAAGTTGGTCGTCAGGGGCACTGCCCATCGATCGAAACATTTCGGCGCGCAATTCGACGAGTGCGTTCACGTCGCCCATACATGCCCGCCGAACCGTCACACCGACCTCACCCATGATGCTCACCTCATCCCATCGCCGCCCCTGACCCCAGCCTGGTGTACACCGGCTCAACGATCAAAGCACCCGGCCACTGGATATCACCGTGAACGCTACTGACACGCGTGGCGAGATCCGAATATTCGACTATGAGTCCTGACGCGTCGTACCGTACTGGGAAACAGGCAATTTCGGTCGACCATTTCCACCCTGCGCTCCGTAGCGCAGGTTCACAAGGTCTTGATCTTGGCGAACGGGTAGCCACCGATAACCACAGCGACGAACACATAAGCTGCCAGCCCTGCCAACTCCCACGTTGTTCTCTCTCGCTGGAAGTCGGAGAATATCCACAACAACGGAGCCAGCAGCAGAATGGCTGCAGCGACGCCGCACACTACGAACAGCCTGTTCGCCCGTGCACGTAGGTGCGGCGTGGTCTTCACCCGGTCCGGTACGTCACTGCCGTAGTAGTCCGGATAGAGAACTTTGCCGCGTAGCCCCACTGACGAACCGAAGCCGAACGCGACGATTCCCACGATCAGCCCCAGGGCGAGTGCAGTGTTCACGACGGTGCCGATCTCATGTCGGTGACATCGGAACCGAAACGTATGAACCCAGATACAGCAAGACACCCGCGCTCATCCGATCGTCCATACCGCACGGTATCAAATCGACGTCGATCAAGTGCGCCACGACTACTGTCGCCGTTCGGTCGGTTTTCGAGTGACTACATTCCCCCACGAACGATCCGCACGTACTCTCTCCATCCCTCCAAATAGGGCTGCAGATCATCGATCTCGATCAGAGCGATGTCTTCGACCGGGCAGTTCCGGTTTTCGATGACGATCGAGACGCCGTCGATCTCGCCGGCCGCCCACCATCGCTGGAGTCCACCCCACTTCTGGAACTCCACGCTACACCGTTGCAGGGAATCGACACGGCGATCCCGGGAGCGTCCCGGACCAATCTGTGTCGGCTCCGGTAGTCGGGCTCCCTCGGGGAAATTCCGGTCGCACGTTCGATCGCGTGAACCACCGCCCATCGAGAATCTCCGACCACGGTGTCGATCTGCACAGACACGTCACCGTCAGGAATGCCGTGCACGAGTCCGGCGGACGAGAGTCGGTCGTCCACCCATCCCCAGTGCCCGATCATGATGGGGCCGATCCACTCCGCCAGTCCGAACACACGAACCTGCCGAGCTTCCGAAAGCACTCGGCTCTCGAGCTCACTCATGTGTTCCCAGAACTCATCAGGGGACAGTCGGCCTGTCACTTTCATTGCGCGCCTTTCTCAGTCCGTGAGAAATTCCTCTGTTGTCACGACCGTCGCGAACTCGCCGTGCAGATTCGTCGCGGTGATGGTCGACAATGTCGCTGCCGGAACGGTGGTTCCATCAGGACCCAGCCGATCGAATGTGTGTGTGGCGTCGATGACGAAGTACGTGTCGTAGCCGAGGTTGCCGGCCATGCGTGCCGTTGTCTCACAGCAGTGGTTGGTGGTGATCCCGCAGATCACCACCTGATAGATACCCTCACCTCGAAGCCAGGCGTCGAGATCCGGCGTGCCGTAGAAACTCGAGTTGACCCGCTTGCTGATCAAGAGATCAGGTGTCCCGTCGAGGATCTTCTTGAAGGAATGCCCCGCACCAGTCGGCGACAATGGAGACTGCGGGTTCTCGGAGTCATGTCGAACGAACACGATCGGCCACGCCTTCGATCTCCACAATCGTAGTAGCACTGCAATATTGCTTTCGCACAATGGGTTGTCACGCGGACCCCAGAACTCGGAATCATCGAACCCGGACTGCACATCGATGACGATCAGTGCGGGTCGATCGAGATCGGTCGGTACGGAATTCATACCATGCAGGCTATCCGCCAACCTTCATCCTGACCATATCGCCGGGTGGCCCCTTACCCACCCTCGTTCCCGTTCGATCAGCACACGGTAGTGCGATGTGCGCGGTGCACCGTCCTGCGTGAGTTGTACTGAGCTGCACTGTGACCGGGCGAATACCCGAAACGCTGCTCACCACGCGGGAGAGAGGCCGGAAGACCGCCGGCCACGGTACGTGCTCGCCTCGAACGAAAACTACCTACAACCCGGCGTCCGGCTCACTCGTCGATCAGGTCGAATTCCCAGTTGACGCGTTGAATTTCCAAGTCCACGAGCCGAATACGCTTGGCGATATCATCGGCAGTAGAACGCAACTCGGCAACAGGAAGAGCTGCCACGTACACCAACTCCGATCGCAGTTGGCGCGGTCCGTATCGACGCTCCTGATCGCGCCCCGACGCCGCATCCGCCGCGGCGGAGACCGCTTTGTGGCGCATACGTAGTACGTCACGGGATGCGAGCGCGTCCGTGATGGTTCCGTCTCGCACTGTCGCCGCGCTGTTCGTCCGGTTTATCCGACGGATGAGAACTTCGAGGCGGTCGAGAGCAATCATGTACTCCGACAACAGACCGACCGCATTCTCTGCCGGTGATTCACCATCCTGGTGGCGGGCATTCGCCAGAATTCGAGCTTTCACATGCTCGGCGCGCTTGATCAGTTCGCCTCGTTCTGCGAGGGCCTCGGCAAGCTTCATGATCTGCACCTCGGGCCAATAGCACCGAAGGTGGAATGACTGCGGGCGCTCATGCGCCTTTCGACGTGTCGAATCTGTTCATGGTTCAACAAGTACCACAGTTCATCGACATACGGAAGGGCCTGTGCGAGTGGCCGATCGACACACATCTACCGAAGATCGGAGAGAAGTCGCTTCAACAGGCCGGCAAGCTGGCTTCGCTCATCCGGATTCAGCGCCCTCAGCAGAGCCTCCTCGTTGGCCACGTGCGCGGGTAGCGCGGCATCCACAACGTCGAGTCCGGCCGGTGTCAATTGCACGATGATCACCCGACGATTCGTCGGATCGATTTCTCGTTCGATCAGTCCTTTGTCGGTCAATCGGTTCAAACGATGCGTGATAGCGCCGGACGTCACCATTGCACTGTCCAACAACTGTCCGACAGTGAGGCGATGCGGGGCGCCGGTACGCCGGAGCGTCGCGATCAGATCGAATTCTCCTGGTTGCAAACCGAATTCGGCCAACACCGCGTGAATGCGCTTGTCCAGTACCGATGCCGCTCGGCCGATACGCCCGATGACCGCCATAGGGCTGACATCCACATCGGGTCGCTCGGCCTTCCACTGTTGCAGGATCGCATCCACTGCATCGTGCGCCTCCTCCGACACCGACGAACCCCTCACTGCCGAACCGTTGACTTCGGACCAGCATACGCCTACGTTTCAACACTAGATAGTTCAACGTTAAGAGATCAACCCATCGGGAGTCGAGATGTGGGCGTCACGCACCAGGACACGGTCGAGCCACCCTGGCGAGCTCCAGGGCGCGTCCTCGCCCCTCGGAATCACAGCCGCGGCCGCTCTGGCTCCGATTGTTTGGGGCACAACATATGTGGTGACGTCCGAGCTTCTTCCGCCGGACCGACCCATGACCGCCAGTGTCCTTCGCGCTGTTCCCGCCGGGCTACTGCTACTACTCATCGCACCGGGCATTCCCGGCCGAGGTTGGCGACTGAAGACCACGATCCTCGGCGTGCTGAACATCGGATTGTTCTTTCCGATGTTGTTCGTGGCGGCCTACCGACTACCCGGCAGGGTCGCTGCAGTAGTCGGTTCTGCGCAACCCCTCGTCATCATCGCGATGTCCACGGCACTCGGGTGGGGACGCACGCGTCCCGTGCAGATCGGATGCGCCCTCGTCGCGGTCGCCGGAGTCGCGCTGACGACGATGACGAGCGCCGTTCGTCTCGACGCGATCGGACTCGCCGCCGCTGCCATGGGTACCGCCAGCATGGCGACCGGCATCGTCCTCACCAAGCGCTGGGGCGTACAGCAGAACACGAGTCCGCTCAATTCCACTGCCTGGCAACTACTTATCGGCGGGATGGTGATCTGCCCGTTGATTCCGATCGTCGACGACGGTCCGTGGGCCATCGATGCGAAGGCTGCACTCGGCTACACATGGTTGTCGGTGATCGGCGGCGCGATGGCGTACGCGCTCTGGTTCCGAGGTGCCCGCGCGCTGCCCTCTGCGAGCATCTCCCTTCTCGGCATCCTCAGTCCACTGACCGCGGCCGCAGTCGGCTGGATCGTGTTGGGACAGAACATGACAGCACTGCAATGCGCGGGCTTCGTCATCGCACTCGTCGGTTCGATAGCCGGGCAGTTCGTCCCGACGCGTCCGCCGCGACCGACGTAGTCGGGCTGAGTAATCGAACACCACGGCCCGCAACAACAACCCCGACTCGAGACTGTGGACGGTGTCGGCAAACGGAATGATCTGCTCGTCGAGTTCTCCATCGAACCAGCACATTCGATACGGAGACGGCACGCGCTGTCATCGGCGGATAGAGACGATTGTTCCGTTGACCCAATCGGATTCTTCATGTTCGAGGGATCGTCCGTGTTCGAGGCAGCGGTCCAGTTCACCTACCCGGCAGTGCTTCCCGGAACAGAGCCCCCTGGACCCGTCGAAACTCTCGGCACCGAAACGACCGCAGCACTGAATTTGGCCTGTCGGATTCTCGACAACCCCGCTACGATGCTCGGTACATCAGACCGAACGGTCTTGAACATGGAGGATCACATGCCGTATTTCGGTCTGCTGGTGATGTTGCTGTGGGTGTTCTGCCTGATCGACGTGATCACGGCCGACGACGGCGGAGTGCGATTTCTCCCGAAGATCGTGTGGCTCTTGCTGGTGGTGTTTCTCCCGCTCGCCGGCTCGCTGGCATGGCTTTTCGCCGGACGTCCGATAGGTGGCGGAATCTGGGGAGGTGCCGGCGGCGGCACCCGGCGGGTGAGCACTTCTGCGTTTCCGGAGTACGAGACGCGACCTGGTCGTCAGGCCGCACAGAATCCTGATGCCGACGCGGAATTCCTTCGGCAGTGCCGAGAGCGTGCTGAGGAGCAACGTCGACTCGAGCGCGAGCGCCGGAAGCGAGATCTCGAATTCTGATCGTGATCACTCGGGCAGCGTCGGCTCCGTGGACTGGGACGGTGTGAAGTACACGCGGCCGACGAACGTTTGCAGAGCATCGCTCGATACCCGCGTCTGGCCGTCTCGCATGATCAGGACGGAGCTGTGTGGCGCTGCGGATCGCGGGCCTCAGTCATCCTGGCAGCTCGGAACCCTCGGTCGCGTATCGCACCGAGCATGTTGTTTGTCGGTTTTGTGGTCGCCGCGCTCGGTGCGTGGATGATGACCGTCGCGACGAAACAACTGTCGCGCGTCAACGAAGGCCACCGTCTACCCATGATCATCGGAAGGTTTGCGGTCCGCCCCCCCGTTCGCGGCCACAGCGCTTCGAGTGGGAGCTCAGACTGCAGCCCTACTCGCAACGCTGATTGTCTTGAACGCGACGTGGAACTACACCGCACCCTGGCCTTCGACCATTGCCGCTGCTACGACACTGATTGCACCAGTTGCCATTCCAGTCATCGCCATAACCTTGGCCCACAATCGACGCCTCCGGCCCCGGGACGGTGAGTCTCCTGCACCTCGCTCCCATCACTGAAGAAAGGTCAGCCGCTCGATTCGATCGAAACGAGCATGTTTCGGCCACTGTCGAAAGCACCTTGCCACGCGCGCATCGGGCAATACTGTCCCGGTGAGAAGAGTCGGATTGGGAGCAATTATCTTGATTGTCTTCGGCTGCGCTTGCGCACCTGTCGACGAACCCCGGCTACCGACCGCATCGGTTCGATCGACGCAGTTCGCTGCTCCCCCGCCGCCGGTAACCGATCCGGTTCCCAGCGGCGAGCAGTTGACCGCGCTGCTCGCCGCCAGCGTGAACTACTCCGTGCGGGAAGAGGATCGGGCCCGACTGTTCGACGGGCCCACCGAACGCAACGTATCGCTCGCGCGCGCATGGGGTGCGCAGCCCGACCCGCAACACATCGAGTTCACGTCGGTCGAGGTCACCGGCCCGGACACCGTCGATGCGAGCGGCAAGGGGTCGTTCCGCGGCCTCGACTCCTACTCGGTCGGTCCCATCCCCTTCGTGCGGTTCGAGAACGAGTGGAAAGTCTCTCGCGCCTTCGCCTGCAGAACCGTCGGCGCATTCGATGGACGCGACGCCTGCGCGTGAAGGGCCTCACCTGCAACGGCCACCACGCCTAGCACCGACCATCGACAGAATCTGGTGCAGCCAGCCGCGCTGAGCGCGGTCAGCTGCACCCGATTTTGTTCGTGGAACCGCTTCGACGCAGTGAACGTCCAAATGGACATGCTCGATCATTGGTTGTCGCAGCACGACGGCGTGATCACCCGTGCCCAGGCGGCGATCTGTGGCCTGAGCGGTGATGCCGTCGACCGTTTGGTACGCAAAGGCACATGGCAGACGATTCACCGCGGGGTGTATTTCGTTGCAGACCGCCCCTTCACCGCAGATGCGCGTATTCGATGCGCCGTGTGGGGTGCGGGAACGAACGCCGTGCTCAGCGGGGAAGCCGCGGCGTTCTGGCACCGTGTGATTCCGAGGCACCGATCATCATCGAGGTCACCACCCCACGCAAGGGGCGAAGCCGCGCGGAGGGATGCCGGCTTCGCCGACGCGACATTCACAGCAAGGACATCGTCGAACGCCGCGGGATTCGGGTCACGTCGCTCGACCTCACTGTTCTCGAAGCGTCGATCGGCAAGGCTCACATCATGGATCGCGCACTTCAGCGACACACGAATCTGGAGGGACTGCGGCAGGCCGATGCCCGAAACCCAGGCCGCGCCGGAGCCTCCGAAGCGAAGCGTCTGCTGAAGGTCGCGGCGCATGGCGCCCGCTCGGAGGGTGAGCGCCTGCTGATCGGCGAATTCCGGTCCCGCGATATCCGCGGCTGGGTGGCCAACTTTCGATGGGGCGGATACGAACTCGACATCGCGTTCGCTGCAGAGATGGTCGCGATCGAAATCGACGGTTGGGCGTATCACTCCGATCACGACGCATTCCAACGGGATCGAAGCCGACAGAACGACATCACTCCGAATTGGACGATCCTCCGCTACACCTGGTTCGACCTCACCGAGCGGATGGACCACGTGATCGCGGAAATTACCTCGACGGTTGATCGAATCCGGTGCAGCCAGCCGCGCTGAGCGCGGTCAGTTGCACCCGATTTTCACCGACGCGAGGACTCGGGCGGACTGTACGACCCATCGAGTCGACCTCTGATGCGTCGAATCGCCTTCCATCCTGCGGGCGTGACCGCGGTGCTGACGATCGCGCCGAGCATGACGCCCTGCGAGAGAGCCGACCACTCGCCGGGGCTGTCGCCGAACAACGGCCACTTGTACACGAGCGCAAGGACCGCAAGAAACACCAGAGCACGCATAACTTGCACCCTCCCATGACATAGTCAGCGCCGCGAACTATCCGGTACCGTGGTGAGAACGGGCACAGCGGACCACACGAGGTCGGAGGCCGAGATGCAGAAGCCGTTCCGTGAGTGGGTCATGACCGGGGCCCTGAGCAAGAGATGCGGTGCAACCCGAGCGGACTACATCAATGCGCTGGCACTCGCCCCGGCAGTCGGTGTCGGTTTCCTGTTGGTGCACTTGATGATCGACTCGGGCTCCACAGCACTCGATACTGCAGCCGGGTGCGTGGGCGGTGCCATCACAGGCTTGCTGTATCTCTACCTCGCGTACCGGGTCGATGTGCGCAAGAAACGCGGGCCTACCCCTGCGCCGCCGCTAGGTGCTCGGCCGACACGGCTTTGAGGTGCGTCAAATCCGATGCCACGGTCGCCAGGGTGAATCCCTCGGACAGTCGCTGCGCAGCAATACTTCCCGAAGCAGTGTGAATTCCCGCAGTGATGCCCGCTGCGGCAGCGGCCTTCTGCACTCGCACCAGGGCCGCGTCGAATTCCGCATCGACGGAGCGGTCCGCGGGCGAGGATCCGCCGACGGCCAATCGCAGATCCGAGGGCCCTACGTAGACGCCGTCGAGTCCGGGCACAGCGCAGATCTCTTCGACGTTGGCCAAACCTTGTGGAGTTTCGATCATCGCCAGCACGACGGTATCGCGGTTGGCGGCGGCGGGATCGGGCCCGATGCGTAGTTGTGAGCGCATCGGTCCATAGGAGCGGATGCCTGCCGGCGGGTAGGTCGCTGCGGATACCGCGGCGGCGGCATCGGCAGCGGTGTCGACGAGTGGAACGATGACACCGGCCGCACCGGCGTCGAGTGCGCGGCCGATGACGGTGGCGTTGTTGGCCTCGACGCGAACGAGGGCGGCGGGTCCGTGGGCGGCGTCGATGGCCGTGATCCCGGCGAGCATGCCGGAGTATCCGATCAGGCCGTGCTGGAGGTCGAGGGCGATGTAGTCCCAACCCACGTGCGCGAGCCATTCGGTGGAGACCGGACTGTCGATCACCGACCAGTAGCCGAGGATGCGCTCGCGGTTACGAACACGGGCCGCGAATTCCTGTGCAGACATTGAAAACCCCTTCAGCGGTTGTAGTTCGGCATCGGTCCACGGAGCGCGGCACCGACTTCGTCGCACGAGGCGACGACGTCCGCGTCCAGTGGCCCGCGGCCGAGAGCAGCGATGTTCGACTCGAGGTGCTCCACCTTGGAGCCACCCAGCAGCACCGGCCCGGTGGCGGGCTTGGATACCAGCCATCGTAGGGCGAGCTCGGTGAGCGGCATCCCGGCACCGTCGGCAACGGTGCCCAGCTGGGTGATGGCGTCGAATATCGCCGTGTTCCAGTATCGTTCGCGGTACATCGTGGCCAGGCGCGAGTCGCCGAACCGGCCGTCGGTGGGTTCGATTCCCGCCGAATGCTTTCCGGTGAGCAGTCCGCCGCCGAGTGGGTTGTAGACCATGGTGGTCAGTCCCGTCGACGCCGCGAACTCGACGTACTCCTCCTCGATCCTGCGGGCGAGCAGGTTGTAGAGCTGCTGCGCGACGATCGGCCGCGGGGCACCCACCTCGTCTGCGACGCGGTTGACCTCCCCGATTTGCCAGGCCGCGAAGTTCGAGACGCCGAGGGCCCTGATCTTTCCTTCCGCCACCAACTCGCCCACTACTGCGAGAGTGTCGACCAGAGGAGTCGCGCGATCGGGTTGGTGCAGGTAGAACAGGTCGACGTAGTCGGTGTTCAACCGCGTGAGGCTGGCATCGACGCTGAGCCGCAACCCTTTCGGAGACAGAGGACTGTTGTCGCCTGCGTCGGGATGAGGCATGCCCGCTTTGGTTGCCAGGGTTACTCGGTCGCGACGGGTTGCGAGCAGGGCGGCGAGGATCCGCTCGGATTCCCCGCCTGCGTAGCCGTTGGCCGTGTCGATGTGGGTGATTCCCGCGTCGAGCGCGGCGTCGAGCATCTTGGCGGCACCGGATTCGTCGACGGTGTCACCGAACGTCATGGTCCCGAGAACGAGGGGAGAAATGTCGAGCGAGGTCATGCGGAGACTCCTGCCGGGCTTTTCGTGAGACGCGAAACGACATGTCGCGGTTTGATTCCTGTCATGGCTGCGGGGTCGAGAGCCGCTGCGCGCAGTGCCCGAGTGTACGGCTCCTTGGGTCGCGCGAGCACTTCCTCGGTCTCGCCGCCTTCGACCACGCGGCCCTTCGACATCACGATGACCGTCTCGCTGATCTCGCGGACGACACCGAGGTTGTGCGAGATGAAGACGTAGGTCAATCCGGTCTGCTGTTGAATTTCGCGCAGCAGCTCGAGCACCTGCGCCTGCACCGACACATCCAGTGCGCTGGTGGCCTCGTCGCACACCAGGATCTCCGGCCCCGACGCGAGAGCACGGGCGATGCCGATTCGTTGGCGCTGTCCACCGGAGAACTCCGCCGGTCTACGCCCGAGGGCTGTGGTCGGCAGACCGACCCGGTCGATGAGTTCGGCGGCCTTCTTCGCGCGCTCGGACTTACTGCGAATGCCTCTGAGCCGCAGCGGCTCTCCGACGATGTCGACAGCCGTCAGGTGCGGATCGAGTGATCCGTAGGGATCCTGGAACACCATCTGCACACGAGAACGGAACGGCCGCAGTGCTTTCTCGGACATCTGCGCGATGTCGGTGCCGTCGACGACGATGCGTCCCGAGGTGGGGGTGAGCAGCCGCACGATGGACTTGGCGATGGTGGATTTGCCGCAACCGGATTCACCGACGATGGCGATGGTCTTGCCCTTGTCCACCGAGAAGCTCACCGTGTCGACCGCGCGGAATGTGCCGGCGGCAACCGGGTATTCGACGACGAGGCCCTCGACCGACAGAAGTGGTGCACTCATACCGTGGCCTCGACCTTCTCGACTGCTTCGTCCCACGGTCCCAGTTGCGGGATCGAGTCGAGCAAGTTCTTCGTGTACGGATTCTTCGGAGCATTGACGAGCTCTTCGGCACCACCGTTCTCGACGAACACGCCACTCTTCATCACGTAGATGCGATCGGACATCAAGCGCGCGACGCCGAGGTCGTGGGTGATGACGAGCAGTCCGATTCCGGTGCGCTCCTGCAGTTCCAGAAGCAGGTCGAGGATGCTGGCCTGCACGGTGACGTCGAGGGCGCTGGTCGGCTCGTCGGCGACGATCAGTTCGGGGCCTGCCGCGAGTGCGCCTGCGATGAGAACACGTTGAAGCATGCCGCCCGAGAGCTGATGCGGGTACTTGTTCAACTGGCCTGCGGGATCGGGGATACGGACCTGTTCGAGCAGTTCGATGCATCGCGCGGTCTGCGCGGATCGGCCGGTGACGCCGCTGTGCCGGACGGCTTCTCGCAGCTGGCTACCGATGGTGTGCACCGGACTCAGTGCCGTCATCGGATCCTGCGGGATGAGCGCGATGTGCTTACCGCGAATGCCGCACAGCTCCTTGTCGTTTCCGAGTATCTCGGTGTCCTTGAACGTCACGGACCCGGAGAGCACCGCCAGATCGGCGGGCAGCAGGCCGAGGATGCCCATCGCTGTCGTGGACTTGCCGGATCCGGATTCACCGATGATGGTGACGGTTTCACCTGCCTCGATGCAGAAGGACACGCCGTCGACGGCCCTGATGAGGCCTTTGTCGGTGACCAACTCGATCTGCAGTTCGTCGACCTTCAGTAGGTTGCCCATGACTCAGGCACGCCCTTTCTCTGTGGAGCGGGAGAACATTCGTCGCAGACTCGATCCGGCCGGACGGTCGCGCAGGCCGTCACCGAGCAGGTTGACACCGACCACCAGCAGCACGATGACCAGGCCGGGCAGGGTGACGAGCCACCACGAGGTGGTGATGTAGTCCTGACCGTCGGAGATGATGCGTCCCCAGGTGGCGAACGGACGTTGCGGTCCGGCACCGAGGTAGCTCAGTGCACTTTCGAGCAGCACGGCCTGTGCGAGGAGCAGCAACACGACCAGTGATGCCTGCTTGATGATGTTGGGGACCACGTGGCGCAGCAGGATCGCGATGCGTCCGAGCCCGAGCACCCGGGCAGCGGCGATGTACGGCTTCTCGCGTTCGACCAGGACGAGTGATCGTGTCAGACGGGCGATCTCGGGCCACTGGGCGATGGCGATGACGAACGTGATGACCGGGATCGACGGGCCGAACAGTGCGACGACCAGCAGCAACATCATCAGCAGCGGCAGGGACAGTTGCGCTTCGAGCAGACGGGAGACGACGGCGTCGACCCAGCCGCCGAAGAAGCCGGCGAGCGATCCGAGGGTGAGTCCGATGAGGCCCGAGACGATGACGGCGAGGATTCCGACGGTGAGCGAGACCTGCCCGCCGTAAAGCACGCGGGCCAGGAGGTCGCGGCCGAGCTGATCGGTTCCGAAGAGATGCCCGTCGGTCAACGGTGCGAGTCGCCGTTGGGCGAGATCGGTGGCGTCGGGCGAGGCGAGTGGCAGGACGCGAGCGAAGGCGACCGGAATGATCACGGCCAGCGCGCACACGGTGCCGATCCAGATCTTGACGCGGCTGTCTCGTCTCCTGCGCGTGGCTCCGGCCGAGGCGAAGTCCTTGGTGGTGACGGCGCTGGGACGTGCTGTGTCCGAGGGCTTGTCGACGACTGTCATCAGCTTGCTGCCTTCCCGAGGCGGACGCGGGGGTCGAGGAGTGGGTAGCAGAGGTCGACGGCCAATTGCACGAGGACGGCGAGCACTGCGGTGACCAGAACCGTTGCTTGGATCAACGGGTAGTCGCGGGTTTCGAGGGCGCGTACCACCAGCGAGCCGACGCCGGGCCAGGCGAAGACCACCTCGACCACCACGACCCCGTTGAGCATCGAGGCGAATCGAGTGCCGAGCGCGGTGACGACCGGGATCGAGGAGTTACGCAGCGCATAACGCCAGGTGATCTCTCGTTCGGTGACGCCCCTCGAACGAGCGACGGTGACGTAGGGCGAGGCGTACGCGTTGACCATCTCGCGTCGCACCATGCGGGAGATGAGGGCGATCTGCAGGATGGCCACGGTGACCGCGGGCAGGATGAGCGACGACCAACTGGTGAAGCCGGCGGCCGGGAGCACCGGAACCAGAACGGCGAAGAAGGTCAACAGCATCAAGCCGGTCCAGAAGTCCGGCATCGACTGGCCTGCGATGGTGACGACGTTCGCACCGAGCTCACGGCGGGTGTCGGCGCGACGGGCCATCCAGATGCCGAGGGGAATCGACACCACGGTCGTCAGCAGGATTGCCGCGAAGGCCAGCGTGACCGTGTACGGAATGCGTTGCAGGACGACGTCGAGCGCGGGTGCCTGGAACGAGTACGAGGTACCGAGGTCCAGGGTGCACAGGCCCTTCAGATACAGCGCGTACTGAGTGAAGATCGACTGGTCGAGGCCCAGGTTGGTGCGGATCTGCGCCAGGTCCTCGGTGCTGGCCAGCGGGCCCGCCATCGAGTAGGCCGGGTCACCCGGGGCCATCCGAATCAACACGAAGACCGTGGTGAGCGTCAAGAAGATGGTGAGCACGCTCTGCCCGAGCCGACGCACCACGTAGCGAGCCATCGGCGCGGTGAGGAACGCGGGCAGCTTGGAGCTGGTGGCGGACGTGGCCGCGGGCACGCTGGGTGGACTGGCGGTGAGCTGGGTCATCGCCCCACCTGCGCTGCTGATATTGCCTGGGTCATCGTCGACCTTTCGATAACACTGCCTCGTTGTAACTCAGCTCACAATGGCACCGATGCGCGGTTTGCGCAACCTTGAATATTTTTCTGCGCACTTCATGCATTTCGTAGTACAGTCACCCTGTGTCCACGATCACTTTCGTCGACGGAGGTCCGCGAGACCTGAACCGACATCCACATTTCGATGTGTCAGTCACGAGAGGTCAATGATGACCGAAAGCTTTGTCAACCAGCGCTTTTCACGGCGTTCACTGTTCCGGTCGAGTCTGATTCTCGGCGCGGGACTGACCCTCGGTGGCGCGATGACTGCATGCGCGACGCCCACCGGCCGGCCCGGACCGGACACCGTCAGCCTGGCGATGAATCGATCGATGGTGAGCCTGGACAACAAGCTCCTCCAGTTCGACGCGGCCTTGACCGTGCAGCGCGCAGTCCGCGAGGCGCTGACCACAATCACTCCGTCACTGAAGGTACAGCTCGTCCTGGCCGACAGCTTCGAGCTCGTCGCGCCGACGCGGTGGCTGGTCCATCTGCGCCCCGGTGTCACCTACTCCGACGGCAGGCCGGTTCGGGTCGAGGACGTCGACACCGCACTGCGCATGTACAGCCAGGTCACCGGTTCGTTCGTCGGCACGTTCTTCCCCGAGTGGCCCACGGTCGGCAAGATCGACGACTCGACGTTCACGCTCGACACCGAGCGGCCCATCCCCGTGCTCGACTACTTGATGTCGAACATCCTGATCACCCCCGCCGAGGACAATGTTCCCGAGGATCTGCAGGATGGCGTCGGCACCGGCCCGTTCGTGGTGACCTCGTCCGATCGCGGCACCGGTAACTATTCGCTGGCGAGAAATCAAAGCTATTGGGGAACTGCGGCATCGGCCGAGTCGGTCAGCGTTCGGTTCGTACCCGACGAATCCAACCGCGTCGTCTCCCTGCGCAGCGGCGAGGTCGACGTCATCGATGCCATCACTCCCGATGCGGCGGATCAGCTCGCCGGCCTGGCCGGTGTCACCGTCGAACGCACCGACGGAGTCCGGCTCAATCAGCTCTTCTACAACTTCCGCAAGCCGGCCGGGCATCCCCTGGCCGATCCTCGCGTCCGAAGAGCACTGAGCTATGCCATCAACGGCAATGCACTGATCGACCAGGTGATGCAGGGCGCGGCAACTCCGTCACGCGGTGTCGTACCGGGCATTCTGGCCGGAGCCATCGAGACCGGCGAGTACGTCTACGACCCACAGCGGGCCAGGCAGGAACTCGAGGCGCTCGGTGTTCGCGATCTGGAAGTCAAGATCATCTGGGAGACCGGTGAATTCGCGGCCGATACCGACATCATGGAGTCGGTGCTGCAGATGCTCTCGGCCGTCGGTGTTCGGGCGACGCTGCAGCAGTTCGAGCCGGGCGGCGACATCGCGACCTGGCGTCAGGGCAAGGCAGGCGACTGGGACATCCTCGGCAACGGTTACCCCAGCCCCACCGGCCTGGCCGTGACCATCATGCAGGGCATGTACGCGGGCACCGCCGCCAAGGAAGAGACCCGAGACACCTACCACGGGTACATCTTTCCCGAGATCGCCTCCCTCATCGCCACAGCATCCGAGGACGCCGACGCCACCACTCGAAACGAGACACTCGCCCAGGCCCAGCGTCAGATCTGGGAGACCTGGCCGTGCCTGTGGTCGTTCGTGCCCAAGACCGTCATCGCTCGACGCAACCGCATCGCCGGAATCGACCTGCGCCCCACGAACTCCTACGACATGGCTGCGGTCACGCTCTCCTCCTGAGCAGAAAAGAAGGTAGAACATGAGCAACACCAGCTTCCTCACACCGGGCGATCTTCTCGCCGACGGTGCTGTGCGAGAGACCGCCGAGCCGGGGCGCTCCGACGCATTCCTGCCTGCCCCTCAGGTGCAGAACCACGCTGCTAACCTGGCGATCCTGCCCGACGGCGCGTTGGCGTGCGTGTGGTTCGCGGGCACGCAGGAGGGCGTTCCCGACATCAGCGTGTGGTTCTCCCGCCTCGAGGCCGGGGAACAGCAGTGGAGTACTCCCGTCCAGCTGTCCGACGATCCGACGCGCTCGGAGCAGAATCCTGTTCTGTTCGTCCGCGATTCGGGCGAGGTGTGGTTGCTGTGGACCTCGCAGCATGCAGGCAACCAGGACACCGCGCGGGTGCTGCGTCGTATCTCCCCCGACGGTGGGCTCACGTGGGGCGAGGCGCACGTGTTGCTTCCCGAGACCGATGCGGGCGGCGTCTTCGTGCGTCAGCCCGTGATTCGACTCGACTCGGGGCGGCTGCTGCTGCCGGTGTTCCACTGCGTCAAGATCGACGGCCGCAAATGGGTCGGCGATCGCGACTACAGCGGTGCCATGATCTCCGACGACGACGGCACGACGTGGCGCGAGGTGGTGGTGCCGAACAGCGTCGGCTGCGTTCATATGAACATTGTTGTGCAGCAGGACGGTTCGCTCGTCGCTCTGTACCGCAGTCGGTGGGCGGATCACATCTACCGCAGCGTCTCCACCGACGACGGAGACTCCTGGAGCGCCCCGGTCCCCACCGAACTCCCGAACAACAACTCGTCCGTTCAGGTCGTCGCCCGCGGAGACGGAACACTGGCCCTGGTCTACAACCAGTCGTCCGCGCTCGATGCCACCGCGCGACGCGTCTCGTTGTACGACGAGATCGACGACGACGGCCTGGCCGACGGCACCGATGCCGCCGAGTCTCCCCTCGACGACGGTGATGCCCGCGCAGCATTCTGGGGAGCGCCCAGAGCGCCCATGACACTGGCCATCTCGTCCGACGGCGGGTTGACGTGGCCCGTCCGTCGGGATCTCGATGTCGGCGACGGATACTGCCTGACCAACAATTCTCGGGACGGCTCCAACCGCGAGTTCTCGTACCCGTCGATCGTCGAGGGTTCCGACGGTCGACTTCATATCGCGTACACCTACTTTCGCCAGGCCATCAAATACGTCCAACTCGAGTCGGACCGGGTCGTCGGCGCATGAGTTCGACGCCGCATGCCGTGGTCACCGGAGTCAGCAGCGGAATCGGGGCATCGATCGCGCGGACGCTGTCCGGTCGTGGCTGGCACGTCACCGGATTGAGTCGGACCCGTCCCGAGCACGGTTTCGAAGACGGCGGACCGCATCGCTGGATCGGCGTCGATCTCGCCGATACCCAGGCCGTCTCGGATCTCGTCGACGAGCTCCCCGATCCGCACTCGATCGTCCATGCTGCCGGAGTCCAGCGTTCGGGCCGGCTCGGGACTCTCGATCCTGCCCACAGTGAGCAGATGTGGCGGATACATGTCGCGGCCGCCGAGGTTCTGGTCGATGGGTTGGCCTCGCGCATGGCCGACGGCGGCCGGGTGGTGTTGATCGGCAGCAGGACGATGACCGGAGTGGCGGGCAAGAGTCAGTACGTGGCCACCAAGTCGGCGTTGGTGGGCATGGCGCGGTCGTGGGCCATGGAGTTGGTGAGCCGTGGAATAACCGTCAACGTGGTTGCTCCCGGTCCGACGGACACTCCGATGCTGCACGATCCGGGGCGGGTCGCGACCCCGCCGATCACCCCTCCGCTCGGGCATTTCATCGATCCCGACGAGGTTGCCGAGACCGTCGCGTTCCTGCTGTCGCCGCACGGACGCAGCATCACCGGCCAAACCATCGTCCAGTGCGGCGGAACATCTCTATGACAATAGTGCGTGAAACGCGCAATACTGCTACCTTTAGGTGCGCACATAGCGCAGATACGGACGGTGAGGCACGATGAGCAGCACGCAGCGCCCTCGCATCCTGATACTCGCGGACGATCTGTCGGGAGCCGCCGAAACTGCAGCACTGTTTCTCGATCGCGACGTCAGCCTCGGGATCGACATCGGCGCGGTTCACGGCGACAGCGACGTGCGTGTGATCGATCTCGGTACCCGTGCCATGTCCGGCCCCGAGGCCGCCGACCGGGTGCACGCTGCGGTGCGTGATCTCCCACCCCAGGTTCGGGTGATCAAGAAGATCGATTCGATGTTGCGCGGCAACATCGCTGCCGAGGTCGAGAGCCTGCTGGGCACCGGACCGATCGTCTTCGCCGCCGGCCTTCCTGCCCTCGGCCGCACCGTCGAGAACGGTGTGCCACACATCGACGGGGTGCCCCTCGATCGGAGCGGCCGATGGGCACTGGAGACAACCGAGGCCCCCGCCTCGATAGCGGACCTGTTCGGCCACGTTCGCACGATCTCCGTCGCACTGGAGGACGGCATCGACGGGCTCAGCGCTGCAGTCGATTCCGGCGCGGTGGCGGTGTTCGATGTGCGATCGGACGCGGACCTCGACGCCATCGTCGATCTGTCGGCACTCCTTCCCGGCGTCCGCCTCGTCGGCACCGCGGCGCTGGCTGCCGCGGTCGCCAGAACCCTGCGGCCGAACGAGCTCGGTACCCTGCCCATCGAACCCGTACCCACTCTCGTCGTGGTCGGCACCGCAGAAGCTGTTGCCGCACAGCAGGTATCAGAGCTCGAGCGCTCCGGTGCCACGCACGTCCGGATCCATGTGGACCACTTGCTGGCCGGCACAGACCCCACTCCGGTGCGCAACGCCGTCGACGGTGGCGCGGCGATCCTGACGGTGACCGGCCCGGTCGATCCCGCTCGCTCGAGCGCGATCGCGACCGCGTTGGCCGAGTTGGTCGCCCAGGCAATCAGCGATAAGACCGTGGGACTCGTCCTCACCGGAGGCGAAACCGCACGCCGCGTGCTCGACGCCCTGGGCGTCAACACTCTTCATCCGATCACCGAAATCCATCACGGCGCAGTCGTGTCCCGCACGGCTGCAGGCGGATACGTCGCCACTCGGCCCGGCAGCTTCGGTGGACCGGACAGTCTCGTCGCGATGACCGCGTACCTGCGAGGTGTCGAAAGCACACCTTCTTTCTCTAACAGTGAGGCATTGGCATGACTACAACAGTTCAGCCCTACATCGCGGTCACCATGGGCGACGGCGCCGGGATCGGTCCCGAGGTGATCGTGCCCGCCATGATCGACCCCGCCACCCTCGAGCGGTGCAGGCCGGTCGTGATCGGCGACGCGTCACGGCTGCGACTGGCAGCGCAGGTGCTCGGCACCGACGTGGAGATTGTCACCGTCGAGCGTGTCGAGGACGCCGAGTTCACACCGGGTCGGATCAACGTCATCGACCTCGATCTGCTCCCTGCGGACCTCCAGTGGGGCGAGCTGTCCGCTGCTGCGGGCGATGCCGCATTCCATTACATCCGTGTCGCAAGCGAACTCGCCGTGCGCGGTGAGGTTCAGGCGATCTGCACCGCACCGCTGAACAAGGAAGCGCTGCACGCGGCCGGTCATATCTTTCCCGGACACACCGAGCTGTTGGCACACCTGACCGGCACCGAAGAGGTCTCGATGATGCTGTCGACGCCCAAGCTCAAGGTCATTCACGTGACGACCCACATCGGATTGCTCGACGCGGTGGCGAAGATCGAACCGGGGTTGGTCGAGCGCACCATTCGGCGCGGACACGAAGCGTTGGTGCGCTCCGGCACCGCGAACCCGAAAATCGGTGTCTGCGGCATCAACCCTCATGCGGGCGAGAACGGCTTGTTCGGCTACGGCGAGGAGGATCTCAAGATCGTCCCGGCCGTCGAGAAGTTGAAGGCCGAGGGTATCGACGCTGTCGGTCCGCTGCCCGCCGACACCGCCTTCTTCCTGGCCGGCCGAGGAGACTACGACCTCATCGTGGCCATGTACCACGACCAGGGCCACGGACCGGTCAAAGTGCTCGGAATCGAGGCGGGAGTCAACATCACGGTCGGCCTGCCGGTGATCCGCACGTCCGTCGATCACGGCACCGCATTCGATATCGCAGGCAAGGGCATTGCCGAGGCCGGTAGCATGATCGAAGCTCTGCGGCAGGCTGCCGAATTGGCCACCAGCCCAGCGCTACTGAGCTGACAGGGGTTGGGTGGTGCGAGTATCGGAGGCCCGACGCGGTGAGATAGTGCGCCTGGCGAAGTCCGGCGGTCTGACCAGCGTCGAGGAGTTGTCGGCGTTGTTCAAGGTGACCGCCTCGACCATCCGACGCGATCTCGACCACCTCACCAAACAGGGGCTGCTGGCCCGTACCTACGGTGGTGCCATTGCCATCGGCGGCCGACACGAGGCGTCGGTGAAGCAGCGGTCCCTCGAGGGATACGACGCCAAGCGGCTCATCGCAGCAAAGGCCGCCGAGTACATCCAGCCCGGTGAGACGGTTCTGTTGGACGCCGGCACCACAGTCGGCGCAATGGCGGAGTTCCTGCGCGAAGCGGTGGATCTCACCGTCATCGCCGCGGGGTTGACTGCGCTCGAAGCACTCGTCGACGCCGACGAGGTACACGTGGAATGCATAGGCGGGACCTTGCGCCACGTGAGCCAGGGATTCGTCGGTCCACTTGCCGAGGCATCCCTGCGGCGGGTCTCGTTCGATCGAGCGTTCCTAGGAGCCGATGCCGTCACCGCCGACTTCGGTATCTGCGAGGCGGGTTACGAGCAAACCCAGCTCAAAGAGTTGATGATGGAGCGCGCAGTGCAGACCTACATCCTGGCGCACTCGGCCAAACTCGGCCAGAAGCCCTTCCACGCCTGGGCTCCCATCCCGCCGGGCACCACTCTCATCACCGATTCCGAAGCAACTCGGGCCCAGATCGACGCCTTCGAGGGTAAAGGCATCGAGGTCGTCATCGCGTAGCCGATCGCCCCATGACCACCCGCACCCCCAACCCGGCGGATCAATGCGACTCTCTTGCATTCCGACCGACTGAATCCCACATTGATCCGGGTCTCAGGCCCGCTTGGACGAATACATTCGCTCGTCTGCGATGCGTAACAGGGTGTCCGGGTCAGTGGTCGGCTCCCAACTCCATCCGACGCTGACCGATACCGGGACGTCTATGCCTCCGATGTCGTAGGGGCCGGCGAGGAAGCCTCGTACTCGGTCTGCGAGGCGCTCGACTCCCTCGGCCGATCTGGCCGACAGCAATAGAGCGACAAATTCGTCCCCTCCGATGCGGCAGGCAACATCGGCTGCGCGCACGTTGTCGAGAACGCGACGTCCGATGGCGGCGAGTACGCGATCGCCCACTGCATGACCGAAGCGATCGTTGATGGATTTGAAGTCGTCGACGTCCACGAACAACATTCCGACCGGCCGATCGCTGGACTTTTCCTTGAGACTGTTCAGCTCGGCCATCAATCGTCGACGATTCCCCAGCAAGGTGAGGTCGTCGATCAGCGCCTGGCGTTCGAGTGTCATCTCGGCGTCTTTGCGCGCGGTGATGTCCTGGATCTGCGCGATGACCACGTCACCGGCCTCGGCGTCGCGCACCAGGGTGGCGTTGCGCTGCACCCAGATGGTGGCACCGTCCTTGCGGATATATCGCTTCTCCGACGCGACGTTGGTCAGAGTTCCGTCGGCCAACCCTCGTAGATGCTCGTCCGCGAGGGGGATATCGTCGGGGTGGGTGAGATCGCGAAATGTCTTCTGCTGTAGCTCTTCCGAGGTATACCCCAACAGCTCGCACAGCGCCTTGTTCACCTGCAGCCAGCGGCCGTCCACGGTCAGGACGGCTTTGCCGATCGGGGCGTTCTCCATGGCGATCTGAAACAACCGCACAGCGCGGTCGCGCTGTCGTTCCGCTTCGGCGCGGGCACTGACATCGACGGCCATCACGGTGAACCCGAGGACGGTAGCGTCGACGACATCGGGGACGTAGGTGGTCTGAGTGACGCGCACAGCACCGTTGACATCGATGAGCGTGCGATCGAACTGCTGCTGCTCGCCGGCGAGGACGCCGGTGATGTACGGCAGGTTCAACTGATACAGCACCTCGCCGAGCAGTTCACTGATGTGCTTACCGACCAGATCCCGCGGATCGATTCCGAAATAGTCCGCATACACCCGGTTGGCGAAGACGTTCCGGAGCGAGCTGTCCCAGTACCCGATCATCGACGGCAATCGATCGACAGCTCGATGCATCACCTCGTTCGACGTGTTGCGAGTTACCGCCATGAATCACCCCACTTGCAATGCCGACTGCTGAACGATACCGAAGTATCTCGCGTTTCGACCGCGTGCGGCCCAAATCCATCCAGGTTATGAGTGCGCACTTGCGCACACGTGTGTATGTTGAAGCCATGCTGCTCGACAATCTCGCTTTTCGACGACTCTTCACCGCACAGGTCGTCGCGTTGCTGGGCACCGGACTGTTGACGGTCGCGCTGGGGTTGCTTGCCTACGACATCGCCGGCAGCGCCGCCGGGGCCGTGCTCGGCACCGCCCTCGCGATCAAGATGATCGCGTATGTGTTTGTCGCTCCGGTTGTTTCGTCGTTGGCGAGCACGCTCCCCCGCAAGCTCGTTCTCGTCACCGCTGACGTCGTGCGGGCACTCACCGCGCTGGCGCTGCCCTTCGTCGATCAGGTGTGGCAGGTCTACGTCCTGATATTCGTTCTGCAGGCAGCATCGGCCACCTTCACCCCCACCTTCCAAGCCGTCATCCCGACGATCGTCCCGGACACACAGCAGTACACCCGCGCACTGACGCTATCCAGGCTCGCCTACGACCTCGAATCCCTGGTCAGCCCTCTGATCGCCGCAGCTCTGTTGACAGTCATCGGCTTCCACACGTTGTTCGTCGGAACAGTTCTGGGGTTCGTCGTCTCCGCGGTGATGGTGGTTGGTACCGCCTTACCGCGATACGTCGCAACCAAGACCCAACGACCGACAACAGGCATCACGACGTTCGTCAGAAATCCCGAACTGCAGGGACTGCTCGCGCTGAACACGGTGGTCGCCGCAGCGACGGCGCTCGTGGTGGTCAACACCGTGGTCTATGTCCGCGATCTTTTCGGCGGATCGAGCAGCCAGCTGGCAATCGCTCTCGGTTTCTACGGCTGCGGTTCCATGGTCGCAGCACTGTTCATCCCGCGCGTACTCAGAGCTACGACCGATCACATCCTCATGCTCACCGGAGCCGTCGTGGCCGTGACAGGCACGGCCGCAGCAACATTGGTGGCGACCCTGCACGGAGGATCGGCCGCGTGGGTTGCACTGGCCACCACGTGGGCGGTCCTGGGCATCGGGACGTCGATGATCAACACACCGTCGGCGAGAATCCTGCGTCGTGAATCCGACGAGAGCACCCGGAACTCGATCTTCACCGCGCAGTTCTCGCTGTCGCACGCGGCATTTCTGCTCACCTATCCGGTAGCGGGATGGGTCGGCGCACAGTTCGGACTGTTCACCGCGGCGCTGGTGCTCACGGGCTTGGCTACACTTGCGGCACTGTCCGCAGCACGCCTGTGGAGTCGCACCCGAATGTCGGTGGTCGCCTCCGCGTAGGGAGACGACGTTCGATGCCACCGAAGAAGGAACCGCGCATCAGTCTCGACCATGCCGTCGAACCGGACTCCGCACGCCTGGCCACTGCAAGCGACACCTTTCGGATGCTGTCCGATCCCACCCGACTCCACATCCTGTGGCTGCTCGACCGCGGCCCAGCGGACGTCAGCGCACTCACCACGGCCACCGGAACCTCGCGCACCGCCGTCAGCCAGCATCTGGCCAAGCTCCGCTTCACCGGACTCGTCGAGACCCGACGCGACGGCCGCAACGTCATCTACCGCCTGGCCGACGGTCACCTCGCCCGACTCGTGCGTGAGGGTCTGAACTTCGCCGACCACAAGGTCACCGGCGAACCCCCGCACGAATAACCCAACCGAGAAAGCATCCGATGAAACGCCTGGCCCTGATCGCCGCCACCATCCTCACCGCGACGGCACTGTCGATCGCCCCGGCATCGGCGCATGCGACTCTGCAGTCCAGCAACCCTGCCGAAAATGCCGTGCTCGACGCCGCGCCGGACGCGGTGACCTTGACGTTCAATCAGAACGTGCAGTCGAACTTCGCCACCGTCACCGTCGTCGGGTCCGACCAAAGCCAATGGGCGGCATCGGAACCCGTCGTCGACGGCAGCACGGTGACCGTCGATCTCGACGGACTCGGCGCGGCAGGCGAGTACACCATCGGCTATCGAGTGGTCTCGGCCGACGGGCATCCGATCACCGGCAGCATCCCGTTCCAACTGACCCAGGGCACACCCACCCCGCCGGCGACAGACCTCGACTTCACCAACGAGGCCCTACCCGCTCCCCAGCCAGAAGAAGACAACGGCTTCCCACTCTGGCCCATCGGGGCGGTCGTGGCCGTGGTCGGAGCAGCAGGTGTGCTGTTCGCGCTGCGTAAACGCACCCATTGACGGCCTCGACCAGTGCGGACGTGAGACCATGCAGCATGAGCGACGGTGGGTCACGCCCCAAGGCCGATGGCCGTAAGCGGCGTTGGGAACAGCACAACACCGATCGTCGACGTCATATCATCGACGCCGCCATGACTGTGCTGGCTCGCGATATCGCTCCCGGTGAGCGACTCACCACTGCTCAAATTTCCGCCGAAGCCGGCGTGCATCGCACTGGTCTGTATCGGCATTTCAACGATCGCACCGATCTCGACACCACCATTCAGCGGGCCATCTGCTCGGAGTTGACGGCCACATTGGTCACCTCGTTCGAGTTGACCGGCACTCCCCGCGATGTGGTGCATCGGGTGGTGAGCACCTATGTACGCTGGGTGGCCGAGCATCCCGCGTGGACGCGGTTCGTCGAGCAGGACGTCAGCGATCAGTCGCCGACGCCACTCGAAGAGACCAATGCTCTACTCGCCGAACAACTCGAAGTCAGCGTCGCCGGATTCCTCGCTCTGGTGCACGCGGATCTCACGGCAGACGACTGGTCGCTGGTGCGGCCGTGGGTAGCCGGGTTGGTCTCGTATTGCATGGGCGCGGTGCGCAGTTGGAGCGGGCAGACCGAATCACGCACCGGCCTCGATCATTTCGCCACGTTCCTGGCCGACACCATCTGGCTGCAAGTCAAAGGCCTTGGCGCATCCCGTGGGATCGCGATCCCGCAGGTGCCCCTGGAGAGCGTCGTCGACGAGACCAAGCCGATCGACGGCTCACTGCAGTAGCCCCGAAAGCGTCGGAAAACGCGACCATTCGGCCACATAGAATACTTTCGGAGTATCAAAGTATACTTAAGTCCGAACTAGTCACGTTTTCTGGCGATCGGGAGGCAGCAATGATCTGGTCGCCACACCGCGTCGAGTCGCGGGCATGGAAGCCCAGTCGGCGTCAAGGTTCGCGGGCCGATCGCACGCTGCAACACATCGAAGTGTCCATTCCGCCCATGATCGGCGAAGCGCACTGCGATGTGTCCGGCTCGGTTGCCATGGCTCACGAAGAGGCGATCATTGCTGTCGCACGACTGGAGGCGGGTTTCGGCGAGCACCTCGCTCCTCTGTCAGACTTTCTACTCCGAAGCGAGTCTGTCGCCTCGTCGAAGATCGAGCACATCGACGCCGGCTGGCGAGCGTTCGGCAAGGCGTTCGCGGGAGGTAAATCCAACGCGGAGGCCAAATCTCAGCTTGCGGCCGTGCATGCGTTGGCGGCCATGGTTGACGCCGCCGGCAAAGGTCCGATTACAGGCGACAGTCTTGCAACCGCGCACAGATTGTTGATGGCACCGGATTTCTACACCGCGCGCGATTCGGGCACCGTTCGCGACGTGCAGAACTGGATCGGGGGCAGCGATTACACCCCGATCGACGCCCTGTACGTGCCACCTCCGCCGGAATTCGTCCCCGAATTGATGACGGATCTGCTCATATTTGCGAATCGAACAGACTTGCCCATACTCGCTCAGGCCGCGATCGCGCACGCCCAGTTCGAGTCCATCCACCCGTTCACCGACGGCAACGGCCGCATCGGCCGAGCTCTGATCAGCGCGATCCTGCGTCGACGCGGGTTGACCGGACGGGTGACAGTCCCTCTGGCGTCGGTGATGCTCGCGGACACAGGCCGCTACTTCGACAGACTGACCGACTACCGCGCCGGCGACGCAGATGGATTCGTGGAGTACGTCGCGCACGCGGCAACAGTGTCCAGCTACGCCGCCCAGGACTCGGCCAAGGCCTTGGCCGACCTTCCCGAACACTGGCGCGTCACTGCGCGACCTCGGACCAACTCGGCGGACGCAAAGATAATCGACGCTCTGCTCGACATCCCGATCCTGAACGCGGACACGGCCGGCCAGATCACCGGCACTACCGATGCGAGCACCTATCGCGCCCTTGCTCGGCTGACCGAGGCAGGCGTGCTCGAGGTACTGACAGCCAGCAAGCGCAACCAGATCTGGGCTGCCACTGCTGTGCTGGCCGAACTCGACGCACTCAGCCTCACCATCGGCAAACGCTCGATCCCCCAACGATCAGCTCAGCCGAACGACGGCTCACTGCGGTAGCGCGAAGGCCGTCCGTCGATACCGAGAGCACGCCACACTCGCTTCGAGACTCGGTTCATCAGTCCCAGTTCACCGGCGAGCATGCGAACGTCACCGAAGGTGTCGCGCAATGCCTTTCGTGAGGAGTCGCTGTCCCACCAGACGGCGTCCACAACCTCGTCGGGAATGTCGAGCTCGCGTCGCATCTGCTTGCTCGGCTTCATGATCACATCGCACAGCAATCGCATGATGACGGGCGTCAGGATCGAGATCGACGCCTTCTCGAAGGGGCCGAGCCGCGGGGCCTTGTGCTCGAGATACTGGTGCGCGAAGCCGATGTGACGGGCTTCCTCGGCGATGTGAATCTGCATCACGCGCTGGACCAAGGGGTGCCCGACACTACCGGCGCGCAGCACGCCCTTCTGCATGTGGTCGATCGGCTCTTCTCCTGCGAGGACACCGACGAAGAATCCGAACGGTGCCGATCGGGCGGCGAACACCGTGAGCACGGGCACGATCTTGCGGAACCATGCGGGCCCACCCGGCACGTCGATGCCGATGCGGTTCACCAGTTCCTGGAACATCTGGGTGTGGTGGCACTCTTCGGTTGCCTCGTGCGTCGAGTACCGGAATTCGGGTGAATCGTTCGGGAGCGTGAGGGCGTACTGCATGAGCCCGCTGATGAGGATCTGCTCGAACTGCAGTCCGACCTTGACCATGCTGGCCTGGCGATACATACCGATGTGAATCTGCCGGTCCAGGGGAAGTGACTTGTACCAGTCGGTGTGGCCGAGCGGGTCCGCATCCGGGAGCACCCAGCGCGGATCGTTGGGAACGATCGCGTACTCGGGTTCGTCCCAGGGGATGTCGAGGAAAGCGTCGAAGTGCTGATGCACCGAAGCCGTCGACAGTGCATGCAGCCTGTCTCGGTATAGCGATCGTGCGTCGTCGACTGCAGTCATGATGGTCCTTCCGCCCGCGTCCGAACAATATGTACGAAGAATGTGTACGCAACACAGCGTCACACATAAAACCGGTTAGTGCAACGGACCGTCGCAGATATCTGAGAAATCTGCTTCGAAACGACGAAACCGGTCGACCGCAGTGCGGTCGACCGGCCTCGCGAACCCAGTTCAGCGCTGTCGCACGTGAACAGAAATTCGTAGCAGACTACGAAGTTCCGCTCACGTGCGACGACGTCGCTCTACAGCACCATCGCCAGGAAGCCCACGCCGATGACGATGCCGATTACTCCGGTGCCGATGGCCAGCGCCGCGTCGGAGCGTTCGGCACGCTCCCCGGCCAGGTCGGGGGTTCGATCGGCCCACAGCGCAGAGGCGACGGCGATCAGACCTGCCGCGATACCGAGGCCCGCGGCCCAGAACGAGACGATCGACAGCGCACCGAACATCACGGCGTATTCGGTCACCTGAGCTCGGGTGCGAATGTGCCGATTCCACCACTTCGGTGGCATGTCGTCGTCCGAGTCACGGGCATCGAAGCGGGGAGAGGTGACGGTCACTGTGGGCTCCTTTCGGCTAAGAGTGTGCCTCCATTTTGGCACTCGCCGGTCGAGAGTGCCAATCCCCTGGACGAGGGCGATGGGCGCGTCCGCGGAAAAATCAGCCCCACAGAAGCCGCTGCCCCACAGACGCTTTCGTCGGCCCCAGATCGAAGGTCGCAGCGTCGGGCATCAAGTATGGGACGAGTATCCGCATCGCGTAGTCACGGTGCTCGAGCAGAACCTCGAGATATGTGCCCGACGCCTCCTCGCCGGTCACGTCGGACACGATGGCAAAGGACCGCGCATCCCCTGAGACGGCGCGCAGATCGTGAACGAGTCGCTCGCATATCGACCTGTTCGTCGATCCGCCTCCCTCCGACTACTGCCCCGCGAGCACCCGCTGCCGGCCGGAGCAGTCGTTGACGACGGCCACCGGCTGAAGTCCCCAGTTCTCGGTGATTCGCTCGGCCGCGATGTCGACACACACGTCTGCCGGCGACACTTCCCGCAACGGTCGGCGGGACCGACCTGAACTAGACTCTCGATGCAGGAAGGGGAGAGAGCGGGTCGTTGCGTCGTGGAGGAACAACGGTACCGGCGCATGTTCGCCTCCAGCCCCGTGGCGCAGGCTCTCTCCGACGCCGACGGATTGTTCGTCGAAGTCAATGCCGCCTACTGCGAACTCGTGGGCTTGCCTTCCTCTGAACTGATTGGTCGATCCGCGACGGTGCACACTCACCCGGACGACCTCGCACTCCACGGCAGCGTCGAGGATCTGATGGCCGCGGGGGTGGCCGCGGAAAGATCCGTGAAGGTCGAGGTGCGGGTCGTTCGCCCGAACGACGAGATTCGCTGGGTTCTGCTGACTCTGGTTCCTTTCACCGGTCCGGCCGATGCCGAATGGACGCTCGCCGCCGCTCTCGATATCACCGAACGAAAGGAAGTCGAGGACGGCATCCTGCTCGCGTCTCGAACCGATCAACTGACCGGAGCGCTCAATCGTCGCGGCTGGTCGGACTACGCGGTGTCCGTCGTCGACGACAACTCGGTCGACACAGTCGTCGCGGTTCTCGATCTGGACCATTTCAAACAGTTCAACGACACCTTCGGCCACGCTGCCGGCGACAAGTTGCTCCGCGACTTCGCGTCGACGGCCCGCGACTGCATCGGCGTCGACGGACTCCTCGCACGTTGGGGCGGAGAGGAATTCGTGATCACTCTGCGCAACTGCGATCGTCGCGAAGCTCTTCGATCACTCGAGAAACTGGCAGCCGCCACCCGGCCATCGGGTGTCACGTTCTCGGCCGGATACACACTCCAGCGACCGAACGAAGGTCTTCGCCACACACTCGACAGAGCCGACGCTCTGATGTTCCAGGCGAAGCGCGCAGGCCGCAATCGAATGGTCACCGACGCACCGCACTGACACAGTTCAAATTTGCCGATACTGCAAAAATACTTGCCGCAACCATGCCGCGCTGCCACTCTGGCATCTGCAACGCCACCGCGAAAGGCCATGGAATGACGCATACATTCGACAAGGATTATTGGGAGCACCATTGGGATGACAGAACATCCCATACCGTCGCAGCGAATCCGTATCTCGTGGAGGAGACAGCCGGATCGACGCCCGGTACCGCGCTGGACGCAGGCTGCGGTGCGGGAGCGGAAGCGATCTGGCTCGCCGAACGGGGTTGGCGGGTCACCGGTGCCGACATCTCGGCCGCAGCCCTCACCACCGCCGCACAGCAGGCACAACATGCAGGAGTCGACGTCACCTGGATCGAAGCCGACCTGACGTCATGGGATCCAGCAGAACAATGGGATCTGGTCATGACCCACTACGCGCATCCGTCGATTCCGCAGTTGGAGTTCTACCGACACATCGCGCAGTGGGTGGCGCCGGGCGGTTCGCTACTCATCGTCGGGCACCTGCACGATGGCGCGCAACATGATTCACACGAGGGCACGCCGCCGCACGAGGCCACCGTCACCGCGAAAGATATCACCGCCCTGTTCGACGCCTCCTCGTGGCGCATCGACACCGCAACCGAGCGTTCCAGGACCGTCGGCGGTACAGGTCTGCACTCGAAGACGTTGCGTGACGCGGTGGTTCGCGTCACCCGGGTGGCACCCGCCGGGACGAAGCCCGCTCCTCGGTAGCCCTCAGCCGGCGTTGCTGACAGCGGCGGCCAGTCCTTCGACCAGAGTCGGCAGGAAGTACGGAATCGACAGTGCCGTCGGGCCCACTGCCGCTCCGGCTTCCTGCCCGACGAATCCTGCCACTGCACCCGCGGCAACCGCCGGAATCTGGCGCGAGACAGACGAATCCAGGAACTGCTGCAAGGCATCGTCGGTGTCGACCTGAGTGAACACCACATCGGCGTCGATCTTCGAGATGTTCTCCGCCGAGACCGTGGTCGAGTAGGTGGCATCGTCGGTCGCGAGGTCGGTCACCGAGGCAGGCGAGACGAAGCCGAGATTCTCGAGCAGCTCCACCCGTGGGTCCGACGGCAACAGCAGGTAGTAGACATCCGCAGCCTCGGACACGTAAGCAATTGTGCGGCCCTCGAATTCGGGATGCGCAGCACCTGCGTCCTGAACCTGACGATCGAGATCGGCAACAAGATCACGTGCCCTGTCCTGCACGCCCAGAACATCTCCGGTGGTGGTGATGACATCGCGCCACGGCGTCGACCACAGCTCCTCGGGCGGGGCGATGACAGGTACGCCGGCAGCGGTCACCGCGTCGTATTCCGCCTGCGTCAGGCCGGAGTGCGGAGCAAGCAGTACATCGGGATCGGCGGCGAGCACCTTCTCGACCGTCAGCGCATCGGTGACGTTGTCGAGCAGAATCGGTGCCGGCTCGCCGCTCGCGTCGATCGCATCGGAGATCCACGGGTAGGTCAGATCATCACCTCCGCCGTATTCGGCCGAGGGCATGGCCACGGGTACGACGCCGAGCGCGAGTACCGCGTCCGTGGTGCCGAATCCCCATGTCGCAACCCGCTCGGGCACGGCGTCGAGCGTCGTCTCGCCGTACATGTGCGGCACGGTCAGCGGGAACGAGCCGGTGGACGACTCTGCGGCCGGAGTCTCGGCACTATCGGAAGTGCTGCAGCCGACCACTGCGATGGATGCGGCGGCCATAGCGGTGAACACTGCAGCGAAGCGGGTGGTTACACGAAGAGTCATCACGGTCCTGTGGGTTGGCGGCATTGCCACTGAGGTTAGCCTTAGCTACACCCTCATGGAAATCCAGCCCCACCGCTCACAGCAACCTCGCAGCGAGGGTTCAGCGTCCTCACCGGAACACCCCAGAGTATTGGCACTACCGAAACGAACCGATGCCATCTCAGAGGAGAACCCACGATGACCCCAATCCCAGAGCCCACCAACACTTCTGCCGGACCCACCTACGAGGGACGCCTGCTCGATCGCCCCACCGAGGAGGTCGTCGACCAGGGTGCCGGGTTCGACATCACCACCCTGATCACCCGCCGCCGCGTGCTGAGCATCGTCGGCGCAGGGGCCGGAGCGGTGGCACTGGCCGCCTGCTCCTCCACATCGAGTTCCGGAAGCGTCACCACCACAACAGCTTCCATGACGGCGAGCGCAACGACCGAGATTCCACAGGAGACCAACGGCCCCTACCCGGCCGACGGCTCCAACGGCGTCAACATTCTCGAAGAGTCGGGGATCGTGCGCAGCGACATCACCTCGAGCCTCGACGGCGGCACCACGGTCGACGGCACACCGCTCTCGTTCACCTTCAGTCTCACCGACATGGCGAACGACAATCGACCGTTCGAGGGTGCGGCCGTATACCTGTGGCAGTGCGATGCGGACGGCCAGTACTCGATGTACTCCGAGGGCGTCGAGGACGAGACGTACCTGCGTGGCATTCAGGCTGCCGGTGCCGACGGCACAGTCACATTCGAGACCATCGTCCCCGGCTGCTATTCCGGTCGCTGGACCCACATGCACTTCGAGGTCTACCCCGACGCGGCGTCGGCGACCAACGTGGACAATGCCATTGCCACCTCGCAGGTCGCGTTCCCTCAGGACATGCTCGACGCGATCTATCAACTCGACACCTACCCGAACTCGGCGCAGAACCTCGCCCAGCTCGGCAGCCTCGACAACGACAACGTGTTCGGCGACGGCTACGACCTCGAGATGGGGACGTTCTCGGGCGACCCCACATCCGGCTACGTCGGATCGTTGGCCGTGGCCATCGACACCGCCACCGAACCCGCTGCAGGAGGCGGCGGAGCACCCGGCGGAGGTGGCGGTCAGCCTCCGATGGGCGGCGGCACTCCCTCCACCAACTGATCCCTCTCACCCCAACCACCGAAGGAAAACCCATGTTGCACAACCTCACCGGATGGCACGCCCTCATCGTTCTCGCCATCCTGCTGCTCGTGTTCGGTTCGACCAAGTTGCCGTCACTCGCCAAGGGCGTCGGCCAATCGATGCGCATCCTGAAAGACGAAGTGCGCGTGGACAAGGCAGCATCTACGCCGGACGACGCCACCGTTCCGTACCGACACGCGTCATGACCACGGCCACCGCCGCGCGAGGCGTAATGCCCCTTGCCGGGCACATACGCGAGGCCCGTCGCCGCGCTGTCCGCGCGGCGGTGTCCCTGCTCGTCGGCATTGCCATCGGATTCACCCTCTCCGATCAGATCCTCGACATCCTCCGCGCGCCCGTCGAAGAACTGGCTCTCACCCGTCAGGCCAGTCTCAATTTCGAGACCGTCACCGGCGCTTTCGATCTCGAACTGAAGATCGCCCTGTTCACCGGCGTGATCGTGTCGTCTCCGGTGTGGCTGCGTGAGCTGTTCGCCTACCTGACCCCCGGCATGACGCGTCGGGAGAAGAAGTACGTCTACGGATTCTCCGCGGCCGCCGCTCCACTCTTCGTCGCCGGCTGTCTGTTCGGATTCGCCATCTTCCCTCGCATGGTCAGTGTGCTCGCCGGGTTCTCCTCCGACCAGGACAGCACCATCCTCAACGCCTCGTACTACGTCGATTTCGTCATGAAGATCGTGCTGGCCACCGGTATCGCCTTCGTCCTTCCGGCATTGCTCGTGATGCTCAATTGCCTCGGAATCCTCTCCGCACGCAGGCTACGCAGCAGCTGGCGCATCAGCATCGTCGCCATCGCCCTGTTCAGCGCACTGGTCACGCCCGCCGCCGATGTCCTGTCCATGTTCCTCGTCGCGCTACCGATGGCAACACTGTTCGGCGCAGCGATCGCGATCACCGGCGTACACGACAGACGCGCCCTCACCCCACCGAAACCGGAGCTCTCATCATGTTCGGCTTGACCTTCGAGAAACTGTTCCTGGTCGCGATCATCGCCGGGTTCGTCCTCGGCCCCGCACGCCTCCCCGGATACGCCCATCAACTCGGACGGGCCGTGCGTGCCGTGCGCCATTTCGTCGAATCGACCCGCAGCGCAGCGGAAGACGAGATGGGTGTTCCGCTGCGGCGCAGCGAGTGGGAATCCATGGACTTACGGCAGTACGACCCCCGCCGCGTCGTCAGCGACGCTTTACGTGACACCGACGCACTGCGTGAGACCGACTCCCCATCGGAACAGGTGCGCGCCGAGGCTGCCCGAGTTCGGCCCGGTCAGAAGTACCTGATCACCGGGACGGCGTCGCATCCGCACCGGATTCTCCTCGACTCACTTTCCGAGGACGACCCGCGACGCATCGCCGCGCAGTAGATTCGGAGATTGTGAACACGGCGAACATTGCGGTCCCCGATGGTTGGTACTCGTTGGTGTCGACCGGGCACGAAGTACACGCAGTCCCGAGTCCGACATCGGTTGTGGCAGCGTCGGATTTCGGCGTCAACGTCAGTGCTGCGCGTCCCGGTGAGGTCTCGGTGACCATCGAAAACGCGTACCGCCCTCCGACCGATCATGTTCCGAAGGGGTGGACCCTCGAAGCGTCCGGGACCTTCATTGCCGCAACGCTGTTGCGCGTCGAGACCCCGGACGGCATCGTTCACGACGAGTTCCCCGACTTTGCGCAGATCATCCTTCCCTCCGAGATGACGTATCGGATGTTCCGAAAGTTTCGGGACGACACCGGCCTCGAGCAGCATCTCTTCGAACTCACACCGGCGATGATTCTCGACGCGCAAGGACGACCCGCGCGCTTCGAGACAATCCAGCGCGCTCACCCGGACCCCGACGACGTCACAAGGTGGGAAGTCGCATGCCCCACGTCGGCACCCGGCGCGTCCGTCATGGTCAACGGAAGCGGGGCCGATCGAGCCGAGGCGTTGCGCGCGGTCGTCGACAACGGCCTGAACCTGTTGCACAGCGAGACACCCGATGCGAGCCCGCTGTCGCCGATCTTCGTGGCGTTGGGTGCGGAGTTCGCCTGGGTCAGGGGTTTCGGCGATCCAGCGTTGTCGACGTCGGACCTCGCGCAGGTGGTTCTCGACGGCATCGAGGGTGAGCGGCGCTCTGCCGTCGAGCGCGCCGCTGCTTTTTCTACCCGTTCGTCACGCCCGCCTGTCAAATATTCGACGCACTCATCGAGTGTCACGCAGCAATGGAATCGGATCGCCGCGTGGCTCGAGAACAATATTCCGAACTACGTCGTCACGGGTGCCGACGAGACGCGCATTGCCGATGCCCAGAGGCGAACCGGAGTGGAGTGGCCGAGCGAGCTCATCGAACTCTTCCGGTGCGTCGACGGCCTTCCTCGTGAGCCATGGATGGTCCTGTTTCCGAAATACGAGCTGTTCGGTCTCGACGCGATGCTCGAGGACCGTGCAATGATGACCGACATCTGGCAGACCGGCGATGCCGAGAACGATCCCGACCGGGTGATCTCCACGACCGCAGGCGAAGCCGCGTGGACCTTCCTCGACGAATTCATCCCGATCGCGGGGATGGACGGCTACTCCCTGTTCGTCGACACCCGCCCGGGCGAGTTGAACGGCTGCGTGACCGTCTTCGACAAGGTGAACTCCGACGATGCTGGGCCGCAATGGCTTTCCATCAGCGCTCTGCTCGACGATCTTGCAACCAGTCTCGAGACAGGAAGGCCGTTCGACGGAGGGTGGCGGCACGCAATCGTCGACGGGCATCTGGCGTGGGACATTGAGGTCGAGTGGTGACAAACCATTGGCTGGACCCCAGCGCCGAGGGTGTAAGACGCGCGACTCACCGCAGGTAACAGCCCGTGGTGATCATCAGCGCGGTGCGTCCACCTGCACCCAGCAGTATTCGGCCGCCGTCGGGGTCACGCATACTCACCGAACGACTTTGTCCATCTTCACGGTTGAGATCGACTCCGTCGAAACCATTGGCCACAGCGATGCTATCGACAGCCTCGAGCACTGCCGCCCATCGATCGGACGGGATGGGAGTATCGGAACTGTACGGCAGCAGTTTCACCTCGACCCCCGGCGTGTTCGAATACGGGGCGCTGCAGGGTGATTCGCTGCGCGCTCGGGTGGTGGACCATTCCAGGCCCGGCACGAGTGCCGAAATGGCCGCCTTGATGTCCTCCTGCATTTGCTCGAACTTCGGTTCGACAACGCTCTGCCGCCCCGGCCGTTGCTTCAACTCCTCGGTCAGCGCGGCGGTCTCCTCGGCCCTGATCTCCGAATCCGCCTTCCCCCGCGGACGCTGGTCCCCCTCGTACGGCTCCGCTGTGTTGCTCATGCACCCTCCCAGGAATACGGCAGCGAGTACGGCTGCGCACGCACGTCGCGGTCTCGTCATCGGGCCACCGCCACATCGGGAATGCCGGCGATCACGGCAGCTTGATTGAACTGACTGGTGGTGTCCAGCTTGTAATAGTCACTGTGACTTCCCATCCGGTCGATGAGGGGGCCGGTGAATCGATCGGTGGACATCAGCGTGACGTCGGTACCGTCGGGCATCACGATGTCGGCGGCTCGGGTCGACAGATCGTGCACTCCGGCGATCTCGCGTGGATCACCGTCGAACCGGGCCAACGCAGCGACACCGTCTCCCCCGGACGCGAGGGTGTACGCGTCACCGTTGATGTGCAGTGCGCCGAGGTTGTCGGTACCCACACCGGGCGAACCCATGAACACCGCGTCGTCCACACCGGTACCGTCCTGCAACGCGAATCCTGTTGTGACAGAACCATAGGAGTGCCCGACGGCCGTCAGATGGGGATCGTCCGAACGCGAGGCATCGATGCCGTCGAGGAAGGACGCCAGTCGGTCACCTCCGGTCCGTGCCATGTCGTCGGACAGCACCCCCACATTCTGCGGTGACTCGTATCCCATGAAGGCCACCGACGCGACGCTCTGCCCGGCAGTGTCGGTGCTGTAATGGTCGAGTTGCCACTCGGACAGATCCCGCACGGACGCTGCGTCGCGCACCAGGTTGGCCAAGCCGCCGTCGACGGTACTGGTGAAGCCCGGGGTGTGTACGGACACGTGATCGGCGGCGTCCACGTCGCCCACCGCGACCACTGCGGTGGCCAGCGTCTGGCCGGGCGAGGCGTCGAAGGACAGCAATTGCCTGTCCGAGAACGGGATTCGATTGCCTTCCGAATCCAGCGCCACGTTTCCGTCCTGCCCCACTTCGAACATAGCGCGTTCGACGGCATCCAGAGATGCCCGCTTGTCCAGTGCGAGTTGCAGTCTCTTCTCGTCCATCGCGTTCTGGGTCTGCTCGAAGCGAGCCCGCGCTTCGTTGATCTGCCCGTCGATGGTGCTGCGGTCGATAGCGAGTTGCGTCAGGTTGGCCGTCGACCGTTCGGCGGCGGGGATGCCGTCGAGGTCCCCGATCCAGTAGGGGCGCTCCGCGCGGACGTAGTCGCGCTGATCGTCAGTAAGCGAATCCCACCACTGGTTGTTCTCGGCGGGCTTGCCGTCTTCTGGCGGCATCGGGGCCTTCACCGATCCCTGATCACCGCCGAAATCGGCTGCCTCGCGTACGTCGGTGCTGCCGTGGTCGGTGATCGAATTCTGCGCCGCGGCACTCATGACTGCGGCCGCGTTCTCTTCGATCTCCGTTCCTTGACGCACGATTTCGCCGACGCGGTCGAGAAGCTCGACTTTGAGTCGCTGGCGATCCGCGGCTTCGGCGTCGGTCTGATTCGGCGGTCGCTCGAAAGCCCATCTGTCCCAGAGCGTGTTGTCGTTGCACACGGCGAAGTCGTTCGCGAAAGCCAGCGACGAGACGTCGGCGAGCGCCCGTTTCAGTGCGGTGACAGCATCTTCGGTGTCGTCGGTGAGCTTCTTGACGGCCCCGACCTGCGCCGCCGAGTCGGTCAGGTGGTCTACGACGGTATCGAACGCGCGGCGGGCCTCCTCGCTGGTCTCCCCTACCCAGCCGTCGACGACCCCGAGGCGATCGAGCTGATCACCCAGTTCGATCAGGGTGCTGATTCTGCTGGCGAGCGAGCTGCTGAGCCGCTCAAGCCCCGCCGTGTCCCAGTCGTTGATTCCCCCGATGTCAACCACGCGGTCAAGGTACCAGCCCACTGCCCGCCCCACCGGGTGTTACGTTCACCCTAGTGACAGGCACCAACAGCCTCGGGGGAGGAATGTGATGGGGGATCGTCTGGACGTCGACGTGGCCGTGCTTCTCGACGCAGCGGGCAGAACCGACCTTGCGATCGAGATGGCGTCCGATGATCTGGCCGTGGTGGCACGCGATATGTCGACGGGTGCAGCGTGTTGGCCGGGAGCAGCAGGCACGGCGTACTCCGCCCTCATGGCTGCGTGGGACACAGCCGATTCGACGCTGTCCACCGAGGTGAAAGATCTTGCTCGAAAACTGCAGGCAGCTGCACGAGACTACGCAGAGGCCGAGGCTCGAACGGAGGCGCAGATTCGCGGTACCGGCTGACTACACCGGACGGAAGCCCGCACCCGGAGCCCCCGACTCACTCAGCAAGCGCACCGATTCGGACGCCGACGCGTAGGCGGTGGGACTGAGCAACGGAGCGCCCGAGGCATGGCTGGCGATTCCGACGAGCGTGGTGCCGGCCATGAGTGGGGCACCGGAGTCGGCCCATACAGTGACGGCATCGGACATCAGATCGCTGCCCCGGGTCTCGACGATGGTGCCGCACGTCAGTCCGCTGCCGAGCCCGCTCTTGCAGACCGGCTGCCCCACCGATCCGATGCCGATGTCCGTCACGGTGATTCCGCCCAGACTCGCCACCGGCGTGACCTTGGTGGGATCGAGGACGATGACGCCGTAATCGGGTCCCCAATGCCCGACGGCCGTAGTGCCGACCGGGGCCGCGGGCGATCCGACGAGAGTGACGGGCAGACCCGTGCTCAGAATGCAGTGGCCTGCGGTCAGGGCAACGAGTCGGCCGGCGTCGTCGTATCCGACGGCCGCAATGGAGCAGGCGGTGAGGTCGTCGATGCCGCCGGTGGTGACGAAACCAGTGCCGGGCCCGACGACCGGAAGGGGTGCTGCAGCAGCGGTTCCTGGGGCGAACACAGTGGCCGCCAGGACCGCTGCGGCGAACAGTCCACTGACACAACCGAGTCGGGCATTCTTCATACGGGCATTCCTTGTCGACGAACGTACGGAGCGGGGCCTACATGCGCGGGTCAATCCTGGCACAGGCACGCCGTTCTCGTGCGGCGCCGCAGGGCTCATTCGGACCCGAGGACGAGAATGATCGCGACCACGACGACGAACAGCACCAGGCCACCACCGGCCAGAGCAAATGTTCGCGCGTTGGTAACTGTAAAAACCCCTTCGCCTGCTGGGGTGGCGCTGGTTTCGGTGATTCCGAAAGCAACGCCCAGAAGGAGAAGGAATTGAACAACCCACGCCCACCACGGCAAACCGAGCCTTGCCATCGTCAACGCGGAACCCAAGGTGATGGCCAGCGACACCACTGCTGCATATATGACCGACGGCAGGGTCACACCCAACGGAGTCCGGATGCTCTTCAACTCTTCCACCCCGACTCCGCGTTCAACGACCACGATCACTGTTGTTAGCCAGAGTACTTAGTCGAACTCTCTAGTCAAACGTCAGACGCAACGTCACTCCACAGGTATGTCTGCAGCGGCCAGCGTGAATTGCACAACGTCGATGCGTGAACTCTTGAATCGAGCCGACGAGCCGGTGAGGTACTGAACGTATTTGTCATACGTCGCCTCCGAAGACACGGCAATGGCCTCGTCACGGGAAGCAATCAGTTTCTCGGCCCAGGTATCGAGTGTCCTCGCGTAGTGCAGCCTCAGGGGATGCTCCCGAAGCAACTCGAAGCCGGCCTCGGCCGCCTTGGACTTGATCACCTTGACGAGCGTCAACTGTCCGCCGGGAAAGATGTCGCGCAGGATGAAGCGCGAGAAATGCGCATCCTCGCGAGTGAGTCCGCCCGCCCCGGAAGCCGGATCGGGTGGCGTGATGACGATGGTGTGCAACAACATTCGACCATCGGCCGACAGTAGCGAGCGGCACTTCGCGAAGAATGCGGAGTATCGATTGCGCCTGAAGTGCTCGAACGCGCCGATGCTGACGATCCGGTCGACGGGCTCGTCGAATTCCTCCCACCCCTGCAGCCGAATGTCGACGGTGCGTTCACTCGACAGGTCGGCCACGACGGCGCGACCGTGCTCGTACTGATTTCGGCTCAACGTCAGACCGATGACGTTGACGTCGTACTTCTCCACCGCCCGCTTGGCGAGAGCTCCCCAACCGCAACCGATGTCGAGCAACGTCATGCCCGGCTTCAGGTCGAGCTTGCCGAGGGCGAGGTCGATCTTGGCCGTCTGCGCCTCCTCCAGCGTCATGTCGTCACGCTCGAAGTAGGCGCAGCTGTACGTCATACTCGGATCGAGGAACAGAGCGAAGAACTCGTCCGACAGGTCGTAATGCGCTCGCACGTCATCGACGTACGGCTCCAGTTGTTCGCTCATCACGCCACACCTTTCCCCACCGCATCGGTGCCGATCACTCGGCCTAGTGCACGGGCACCGAGCTCGCCCAGCATGTCTTCGTGTTCCACATCCACCCGGTGCACCGACATCCGACCGTCGACGAATTCCGTCCAATGGTGCGCACCGTGCGAGCCACGAGCGGCGAAGTAGTGCACCGGACCCGCGAACACAGCGGGCGCGTACGACGCCACCCAGGTGTGAGACATCGCGACGGGACGATACATTCGCTGCAGATGATCCTCGGTGAGAAACGCCAGTTCACTTCTGTTCTCGCGCAATCGATCCACGATGTCCTCGAACGAGTCACCCTCGACCCCGAGCTGAAGAGCGAGATCGTCGATGCCGAACTCCGAAGCCCCCTCGGGTGCCCACAGCTGAGCGTCGACGAGCGCCAGCAGGGCGACGTCCTCACCCTCCGACTGCAGTTGAGCGGCAACAGCATGCGCGATCACACCGCCGAGCGACCACCCGACCAGGTGATAGGGGCCGTGCGGCTGAACGCCTCGGATCTCGCGCACGTACCTCTCGGCGAACTCCTCGATCGAGGTCGGTGCGGCGTCACCGTCGGCGATACCGGGCACCTGCAACCCGTACAGCGGACGTTCGGTCTCCCCGAGCAGCGAGAAGTAACTCCACGCGATTCCGATAGCCGGGTGCACACAGAACAGCGGTGCGCCCACGCCCTCGGTCCGCAGCGGAAGCACCACCTCGAAAGCACTGTCCGCACCCTGCTCGCCCGCATCGAGTTGCGCGGCCAGGGCCGAGATCGTCGGATGCACCAGCAGCAGGCTGATGGGCAGCCGACGGCCCAGCCGGTCCCCCAGCGCATCCATCACCTGCACCACCGAGAGGGAGTGCCCGCCCAGATCGAAGAAGTTGTCGTCCACACCGATGTCCTCGCCTGCTACCTGCAGTACGTCGGAGAACACCGCGTGCACCACCACCTCGTGAGCGGAGACCGGGGCGCGTCGTTCGGTCGACATCACCGAGGGCTCGGGCAGCCTGCTCGCATCGACCTTGCCGGACAACGTCATCGGCAGTGCCTCGACGACGGTCACGGTACTGGGCACCATGTACGCCGGGAGCGTCCGCGCCAGGAACTCGCGAGCCTCCCGCGGTTCGACGCCACCCACCACGTAGGCAGCCAGAGAGTGCGCACGACCGATCACGCTGGCCTGACGCACATTTCGGTGACGCAGCAACGCTGCTTCCACCTCGGACAGCTCGACGCGATGGCCGCGAATCTTCACCTGTGAATCCACTCGGCCCAGATACTCGAGTTCGCGATCACTGCCCCGCACCACCCAGCGCACGAGATCACCTGTGCGGTAGAGCCGTCCGTCGCCGAAGGGATCGGCAACGAAGCTACTCGCCGTCGTTCCGCTCTGCCCCACGTATCCTTCCGCAAGACCGGCCCCGCCGAGGTAGAGCTCCCCGACGACGTTGTTCGCCACCGGGCGCAACCGGGCGTCGAGGACCACGGCGTCGAAGCCGCGAACCGGTCCGCCGATGGTCACCGGGCTTGCCGGGCCCCACTCACGCTGGTCACTGGTGCAGGTACTCATGACGGTCCCCTCGGTGGGGCCGTAGGCGTTGAACACCGAACGATCACGGGACCATCGCTGCAGCAGAGCAGAATTGGCGGCTTCACCCGCCATCACGATCACCCGAAGCGACGGCACGGCCTCCGCGTCGGTCACCTGCAGCACGGTCGGGGTGAGGCAGGCGTGGGTCACCTGATGTCGATCGATGAGCGCTTCGAGTTCGCGTCCTCCGTGCACCTCGGACGGAACGATCACCACGGCGGCTCCCGCGCCGACGGCCATCAGGGTCTCGAAGATCGACGCGTCGAAGCTCGGGGATGCGAACTGCAGCACCCGCGATCCCGGCTCGACGTCGAACAAGTCTCGCTGGCTCTGCACCAGATTCGCGATGCCGCGGTGCGTCACCCGCACACCTTTGGGTGCCCCGGTCGAACCGGAGGTGTAGACGACGTAGGCCACGCTGTCCAACGGTGCGCCCCGCACGTCGACGCGGTCGAGTTCGTCGCCGGTGACGCTCACCCAGTCGCTGCCGATCGAATGAAATTCTGCAGCAGCAACTCCCATGATCGGCGCTGCCCGATCGAGAATCTCCTGCACCCGAGCCACGGGTTGAGACGGGTCGATGGACAGGAAGCCGGCACCGGTCTTGGCCACCGCCCAGATCGCGATGAGGTACTCGACGGAGCGAGGGTAGGCGATCGCCACCAGCGCACCGGGGCCAGCTCCTGCACGTATCAGACTGTCTGCCAGGGCATTCGATTGTCGGTCCACCTCGCGGTAGGTCAACGATCGTGAGTCGTCGATCACGGCGGCATTGTCCGGCCAGCTCGTCACTGCCTGCTCGAACACCGCCGCCAGGGTGCAGCGTTCGGGTGCGCTGTCGCGGCTGGAGGCGACGGCCGACGGGGCGTGCGCGAAGTCCGCGCTGCCGAGCCGGGTGTTCGGCTGCGCCCCGACCAGGGTCAACACCTCGGTCAGACGCTCGGCGAGTCCGAGAATCACCGAGCGCGAGAACCGGGCGGGCGAGTACCCGAGATGGCCGAGCAGTCCGGACTCGGACTCCTCGACCACCACCTCGAGGTCGAACTGCGTGGCCGTGATGTCCACGCGACGCGGGGCGATCTGCGAAGACCCGAGTTCGATTGTCGGAGTTGCCATATCCCCGAAGGCCAGGAGCACCTGGAACAGCGGATGGGTATCGACCGCGCGAGTGGGTTGCACGGCGTCCACCACCCACTCGAACGGCACGTCCGAGTTCGCAAATGCGTCAAGATCGCGGTCGCGCACGGCGGTCACGAAGTCCGCGAACGTCATCGACGGATCGACCTGCGTCCTGAGGACGACGGTACCGACGAACATGCCGACGAGGTGGTCCAGCGCCGGGTCGGAGCGGCCCGCCACCGGGGTGCCGATGGCGATGTCCTGGGTGCCACTGGCTTCGGAGAGCACGGCGGCCAGCGCTGCGTGGACCACGACGAACACCGTCGCGCCCAGCCCATGGGCGAGCGTGCGCAGACGAGTGAGGGTCTCCGAGTCCACGGCGAACTCCACCGGACTCGCATCGACCGACGCGTCGGGAGTCCCGGTCGGCAAGTCGAGAAACTCCGGTACGCCGGCCAAAGTACGACGCCAGAATTCGAGCTGATCCGACGCCACCGCGTCGAGAACGTCGCGCTGCCACACTCGGTAGTCCGAGTAGTCGACGGCCAGCGGTCCGAATTCCGGTGTGGATCCGGACAGTCGGGCCAGCAGAGCGATCTCGATGTCTCGGGCCAGTGGACGGAGCGAGAGGCCGTCGATCGCGATGTGGTGTGCAACGGCAGACAGCACCCGCTCGCCGCCTCGGTTCACCAGGGCCAGACGCAGCGGTGCCTCGAGGGTCAGGTCGAAGCCGTGCAGAGCCGGAATGTCATGGGCGGCATGGGCATCGTCCAGCGTCGACAGCACGATCTGCGGGTCGAGAACCACGGTGACGGGACCATCGCCGGCCGACGGGTACACCGTGCGGAGCGGTGTATGCCGTTCCAGCACATCCACTATCGCGGCGCGCAGAACGTCTAGATCGAGATCCGCCGGGAGCGGCACCTCGACGGCGATGTTGTAGGCGGCCGATGTCGGGTCGTAGCGATTCTGCAGCCAGATTCGTCGCTCGGCCGGGGCAAGACCGGGGTAGGAGCGTGAGTCCGGATTGTGGACCAGAGCGGGTAGTGGGGTGTAGTTCTCGGACAGCAACTCGATCGAGGCCGCGAGCTGTGCCGCGGTGGGCGATTCGAAGATGGTCCGAACCGGAACGTGGGTGCCGAGCGCCGCGCTGATGCGAGTCGCAGCACGCGTCGCGACGAGAGAGTCCCCGCCGAGGACGAAGAAATTGTCGTCGACGGCAGGATTGTCGATTCCCAGCAGGTTGGCGAAGATTCCGAGAACGACCTCCTGCGCCAAGGTGCGTACCGCCGCCGGATCGCCGTCCGGCAGCGTCTCGGACGGCAGGGCTGCGAGATCCACCTTGCCATTACCGGTCAGCGGAATACCGTCGATCCGGGTGATTGCGGCCGGCTGCGTCGACAACGGCAGCCTGTCCAGAAGCCACGTGGCTGCGTCCTGCGCGTCGAGTCCCACCACCCACGCGTGAATTCTGTTCTCGCGCATCGTCGCCACTGCAGCAGTGACGTCCGGGTGCGCCGTCAGGGCACTCTCGATCTCGCCCAGTTCGATCCGCACACCGTTGATCTGCACCTGGTCGTCCCGGCGACCGCGGTAGTCGAGTACACCCGACAGCTGCTGCCGGACGAGGTCGCCGGTCCGATACATCCGTGTGCCGCCGGGTGCCGCGACGAAGCGCGCAGCGGTCGACGACGGGTCCGCGCGGTAGCCGCGAGCCACACCCGACCCTGCGAGGTAAAGCTCTCCGATGCCCCCGAGTGGCACCGGCCGCAACCGGTCGTCGAGCACGAGCGCTCCCACATGCGGCAACGGTCGACCGATGGTGACCGGCTCTCCGGCGCGAAGCGACTCGGCCAGCGTGGCCACCACCGTCGCCTCACTGGGACCGTAGGCGTTCAGCATCGACCGTCCCGCCGACCAGTCGTCGACGACGCCCTGGCCCAACACGTCTCCGCCGACGGCGACGGTCTCGACCCCGGGGGTCGGCGGCACGGTGGCGAGCACCGCGGGCGTGGACAGGTAGTGGGTGACGCGGTGCGCAGTGAGAAAGGCTGCCATCTCGTCCCCACCCAGTAGGTCGGGTGGCGCGATCACCATGGTCGCCCCGGCCCCGAACGCAAGCACGAGTTCGAGTACCGCGGCATCGAAGTTCACCGAATATCCATGTAGCACGCGCGAACTCGATGTCACGTCGTACCGCTGAACTACCTGCTGCGCAAGCGAATAGACACCCTGATGCGTCGCCACGACGGGCTTGGGTGTTCCCGTCGACCCCGACGTGTGGATCACGTAGGCGGGGTGCGCAGGGGTGAGCGATCCCAGGCGGTCCGCGTCGGTCAGGGGCAGGTCGCTGAAGTGCTGGGCCTGATGCTCATCGAGCCAGGTCACCGTCGGCTCTACGCCGCCGAGGCCGATCTCGATGTGCTCGAGCATCTGTTCCCGGCGAACGGCCGGGTAGCGCGGGTCCACGGGGACGAATGCGCCGCCTGCCTTCACCACGGCCCACAACGCCACGATGTAGTCGGCCGAGCGTTCGAGGGACAGAGCGACGAGAGTTTCCGGTCCGACGCCGTGTGCGACGAGCAGCCGCCCGATTCGGTTCGAGCGAGAATCGAGCGCGGCGTACGTCACCGAGTCCAGGCCGTCGATGGCGACAGCATCACCGGAAGTTGCTGTGCCACTGGCCAACACGTCGAGTAGCGTGCCGCCGGACATGGCGGACGGCAGTGCGGGAGTCTCCGCCAGCGCCAGGTCACCGATGACAACAGCGGGCTCGGCGACCGCCGCGTTCAGGAAGGCCAGGATCACCGAGGCGAACTGTTCGACAGTCGCCCGCTGGTACAGGTCGATCGAGTACTCGATCTGGCCGGTGATGACCGCCGCATCACCCGGTTCTTCCGCCAGCACAAGAGTGAGATCGAACTCGGAGGTGCGGGTGGGTATCTCCAGCACCGAGACGGGCAGATCCTCGATCGATCGGTGCGGCGCATTGTCGAAGGCCAGCATCACCTGGAACAGCGGATGCCGGTCCAGGGATCGGTCGGTCGCCAGGGCGTCGACGATGCGCTCGAACGGGACATCCGAATGCGAGAAGGCGTCGAGGTCTGCGGTGCGGACTGCAGCGAGCAACAACGCGAAACTCTCCGACGGGTCCACAGTGACTGCGAGAGGCAGGGTTCCGACGAACATGCCCACCATCTCGTCGAGCGCTTCGTGACCTCGCCCTGCAGTCGGAGACCCGACCACCACCCGGTTCGACGTACCGAAGCGACTCAGGGCCGCAGCCACGGCGGCATGGACGACCATGAACGTCGTCGAGTTCGTCGATCGGGCCAGCTCACGAATACCCGTGTGCAGCGTCGACCCGATCTCGAAGGGCACTGCGTCCGTGATCATCGATTGCACGGTGGGCCTGGGGAAGTCCGCGGGCAGCTCCGCCGACGCGGTGTCCGCATCACCCAGAACTGAAGCCCAGAACGAGAGTTGTTCGTCGGCAACCGAATCCACCACTGCGCGGTTCCACGCCGCGTACTGGCCGTACTGCGCGCGTAGGCGTGGCCAGGTGGGTGCGTGACCTGCGCCACGTGAGGCGTGGGCGAACGCGAAGTCGCGTACGAGTGGGTCGACCGACCATCCGTCCATCGAGATGTGGTGCACCACGACCACGACGACGGTGTCGCCGGATTCTTCCACTCGTAGAAGCGTTGCGCGGATGGGTACTTCGGCCGTCACATCGAATCCCTGGGCCGCGGCGGCTGCGACAGCGGAGTCCAGATCGCGCTCGGAGACAGTGCGTTCGGGCACCTCGACGAGGACGGTATCGGTGGGCCGCACTACCTGCCGCGGGCCGTCGTCGTCGGCCGGGTAGTACGTACGCAAGGCCTCGTGTCGCTCGATGACGTCGCGCAGAGCGGTCAGAACCAACGAGTGGTCGTCACCGGCTCCGACGCGTGCTCGGATTACCACGGGCATGTTGTACGCGGGCGATGCGGGATCGAACTGGTTGAGGAACCACAGCCGCTGCTGCGCGTAGGACAACGGGACACGTGACGGCAGAACGGTATCGACTAGCTCGAGCGAGACCTCCCGCGCCGAGGATGCGTCGACGGCCGCGGCGACTGCGCGGACTGTGGGGTCGGCGAACAACACGGTCAACGAGATCGAGGAACCGAGGCGTGCGAGAACTCGGGTAGCGCTGAGCGAGTCACCGCCGAGCTCGAAGAACGAGTGCTCGCGCCCCACCTTCTCGACGCCGAGGACGTCGGCGAATGCCTTCGCCACGGTACGTTCGGCATCGGTCTGCGGCGCAACGTATTCGGTGGTGACGAGCGCAACGGGGGCTGGCAGCGCACGACGGTCGACCTTGCCGCTCACCGTCATCGGCAGGGCGTCGAGAACCACGACGGCACTGGGAACCATCCAAGCGGGCAAGCGGTTTCGGAGATGATCGTCCAGCGCCGCCGATTCTCCGGTGACATACAGGACGAGTCGGTCATCGCGAACGACGGCCACTGCGGCAGTCACTCCCCCACAGGTCGTGGCCGCGGACTCCACTTCGCCCAGTTCGAGACGACGCCCGTGCAGCTGGATCTGCTGATCGCTGCGGCCGAGGTATTCGAGCGAGGAGCCGTCGAACGACCGGCGGACGATGTCTCCGGTGCGGTACACCCGAGCTCCGGAAACCCCGGGGTCGGCGACGAAGCGCGTCGATGTCACGCCCGGCTGGCCGCTGTACCCGCGGGCGAGTCCGTCGCCGCCGAGATAGAGCTCGCCGACGCCGCCGCACGGCGTAGGCCGCAGGTGCGCGTCGAGCACCAGGGCGCGGACGCCCGGCAGCGCAGCGCCGATGGTCACCCGTTCGCCGGCCTGCATCGGGTCGGACAACGTGGCCAACACCGTCGCCTCGGTCGGCCCGTACGCGTTGCGCATCGCCGCATCGGCGGAGACGAACCGGTCACGCAATGCGGGCGGGCACTCCTCTCCCCCGACGTCGAAGACCTCGATGGAGCCGAGGTCGTCGGGGTCGAGGGTGGCCAGCACCGTCGGCGAGGTGATCAGATGCGTGATCTTCTCGCTGTCCAACACATGGGCGAAGGCAGGGCCTGCGTAGACGTCGGCCGGGGCGATCACCAGGGTGGCACCCGCAGCGAATGCGGCAAGAATTTCCTGGAGGGACGCGTCGAACACCGGTGAGGCCGCGTGCAGCACGCGCGAGTCGGGGGTGACGGCATACCGTTCGACGACGTTGGCCGCGAGTTGTGCGAGTCCGCGGTGAGTGACGCTGACGGCCTTGGGTTTCCCGGTCGACCCCGAGGTGTGGATCAGGTAGGCCTCGTTGTCCACGCTCACGGTCGGCGGCGTGAACGGCCGTGCGTCCGCGTCGAGTAGGTCTTCGATGTCGAACCATTCGATCGTGCTCGGAAGCTGTTCCAGCACATCGCTGGTGGTGACACCGAAAGCGACGTTCGCGTCGGCGAGTACTGCGGCCAGCCGCTCGGCGGGTTCGGTGGGGTCCAGAGGAACGAACGACGAGCCAGCAGTGGAGACAGACCATGATGCGAGCACGGACTCGTAGGAGCGTTCGATGGCAACGGCGATGCGCGTCTCGTTCGCCGCGCCCAGTGAGAGAAGCTGCGCAGCAATGTGTTCGACGACCAGGAGGAAGTCTTCACTGGACTGATCGACTCCGGTGGCACGCACCACGGTGCCGGTTCTCAGGAGCGAGGGCAGCGGTACGGGGATCTCGGTCGCCGTGGGACGTGCGCTCAGCAACGCTTCCTTCTCGTCGACGTCGAGCACCTCCAGCTCGGACACGGCGAGCCCCTCGGGTGCATGGACCATCTCGCGCAGGAGTGCCAGGAAGCGTCGATGGTGGGCTGCGAGCTCGTCGGTGCTGTAGAGGGCCGGGTTACCGAGGAAGTCGACGCGGGTGCTGGTGCCGGCGACACCGGGGTAGACGTTGACCATCATGTCGTCGATGGGGCCGCTGGAGAGCACGCGGTATTCGCCGATGACGTCACCGAGCCGAATTGTGCTGTTGTACATCATGATATTCACCGTGGGGCCAAATACTCCCCGGCCCGCGGCAGCACTGCCGGTACCGTCGCCGGTCGCCCGCTGCATGTCCTCGACACGGAAGCGCTGATGGCGAAGTGCGCCGGTGAGTTCCACCTGAATCCGTCGAAGAAGTTCCTCGACGGTGACTCCCGGCTCGACGCCGATGCGCAGCGGAACGACGTTGGACATCATGCCGGACGATTCGCGCAGTTTCGTAGTCGCTCGGCCCGACACCGGCAAGCTGAGCATGACGTCTTCGGTGTCGGTCATGCGCGCGAGGTAGAGCGCGAACGTGGCGAGCACGACGGGGACGTCGGAGGAGTTGTACCGATGTGCCACTGCGGCAACGGCTTCGGTGAGGTCTGCGTCGAGCACCGCACCGACACTCACCGTCACTCCGCTGGGAGCGGCTGGTTCACTCGGGCTACCGGCCAGCCGGGGAGCCTCCAGGTGGCCGTCGAGTCGACCGAGCCAGTACTGGCGATCGGTCTCGTAGCGGGAGGAATCGGGGTATGCGGCCTCGTAGTCGTAGATCTCCCGCACTCCGATCGCGCGGGTCTTCGGGATCTCGGTGCCCGAGATCAACGCGGTGTACACCGCAGCGGTGCGCTCCTGCACCGAGATTGCGCCGAGTCCGTCCATGACGATGTGGTGCGCCCGGCTGTACCAGTAGTAGTGGCACGGGCCCACCTGGATGATCTCGGAGGCGATCAGTTGATCGCGAACCAGGTCGACGGGTTGCCGGTACTGCTCGTCCATGTATCGCTGAGCATCCTCGATGGGATGCTCGCGGTCGGTGAAGTCACGGTAGATCATCGCGTAGGGCACCCGGAGGTCCGACCACTGGTACGGGTGACCGTCGTCCACACCGATTCGCACTGCGGGCGATTCGAGCCGTCGGCAGGCGATGTCCGTCGCACGAATCAGCACGGCCGGATCGATATCGCCGTGGATCTCGACGTATTGAGCGATGGTGAACGGCACATCCGGGGCCAGCTGCTGAGCGAGGTAGATATTCATCTGAGCAGCCGACAGAGGGAAGCGGCCATCCTCGAACCGCTCATCCGCCTCTGGCGACACTCCCCGACCTCCTCAACGCACGCGCCCTGACGGCTTCGATTCGGCCGGCGCGCCACCATCGACGTAGATCTTTCATCGCCCATTACAAACTAGTCGACACGGGGTGAATGCTCTACCTGGATCGCACTACAGGTACGCCAGATCGACTACTCCCCCTTAGGCTGTGCACTCGAATACATTTCCTCGACCGAGAGGCCACCGACGATGGCAACCAGTTCCACCGATACCCGTGGTCGGAAATCGGGCAGAAAGCGGCCGATTCTCATCACGGTGGGGGTATTTCTGGTCATTGTCATCGCTTTTGTGGTCTGGCTTGGTTACGAATCCTATTCCGCGCAGTCGAGTCTGACGGCCACTCGCGATTCGGCCACGCAGGCCAAGGACGCCTTGCTCGACGGCGATTCGGCCGGAGCCGAGGCAGCCGCGGCGCGCGCCTCCGAATCCGCGGACGATGCGGTCTCGGCGACGACGTCCATTCCGTTCTCCATCGCCAAAGCGGTTCCCTATCTCGGTAGTCCCCTGAAATCGGTAGCGCAGATCAGCGATGTGGTGCAGGGATTGGCCGTCGACGTACTCGCCCCCGCGTCGGCCGCGGGTGCCAGCCTGAATCCGAGCAGCCTCGTCGAGGGCGGTGGCAAGGTGGACACCGCGGCCCTACGGGATGCGCAACCGGTACTGCAGCAGACCTCCGCAGCAGCCGACGAGCTCAGTGAGCGCGCCCAGCAGGTGGACGAGCCCGCCTTCCTCGGCGTGGTGGACGAGGCCCGGACGTCGCTGATCGATCAGACGCACGATCTCGCGACTCTGCTCACCAACACCCGCATCGCCAGCGAACTGCTGCCGTCGATGCTCGGCGACAACGGCCCGCGCAGTTACTTCCTCGCGTTCCAGACCAATGCGGAAGCTCGTGGCACCGGCGGGTTGCTCGGCGGCTACGGCATCATTCGAGCCGAGAACGGCACGGCCCGCGTCGACACTCTCGGTGCCAACAACGAACTCGAGTTCGCGGAGCAGCCCATCGATCTGGGGCCCGAGTACAACGCACTGTGGGCTCCCCGGAACACCACCACCGACTTCCGCAACTCGAACGCGAGCCCGCACTTTCCGTATGCCGGCCAGATCTGGTCGTCCATGTGGACGGAACAGACCGGGGAGGCGCTCAACGGTGCCATCGCCACCGACCCGATTGCGTTGAGCTACATCCTCGGTGCCACCGGCCCGGTCACGTTGGCCGACGGCGAGCAGATCACTGCTGACAACGTCGTCGAGATCACGCTCAGTACTGCCTATTCCAGGTTCGGCGACGACCAGTTGGCCCGCAAGGCGTATCTGCAGGAGATCGCCGCTGCCGTGGTGCAGAAGATGACCACGGGAGCGGCACCCACCAGACCTTTGCTCGACGCAGTGGGCCGCGCCGGCAGCGAAGGCCGCATCTCGATATGGAGTGCAGACCCGGCCGAGCAGGCAATTCTGGCCGGTACCAAGGTGGGTCACGTGTTGCCGGACAGCCCGGCCCCGTACGCCAACGTGGTGGTCAACAACGCCGGTGGCAACAAGCTCGATTACTACCTCTCTCGCGAGATCACGTATTCGGCGGAGTCCTGCACCTCAGGTACGCGCAAGTCGACCGTGACGGCCACCCTGACCAACAACGTGGATCCGGCGGGTCTGACGTCGTACGTGGCGAGCACATTCCAGCCGACGGTGGAGTACGGCACCAACGAATCGATCGTCTACCTGTACGGCACTCAGGGCGCGAAGATCACGTCGATGAAGGTCAACGGCATCACGGGATTCTCCATTCAGGCCGGCACCGAGCTGGGCCGACCGGTGCAGGCTGCGTACCTCACCGTTCCTCCAGGTGAATCGCAGACAGTCACGTGGGAACTGGAAGAGCCTTCCGCTCCGGGTGAGGCGACGGTGCCTGTGCAGCCTCTGGTGGATGAGCCCACAGTGAGCATCGACGTTCCGCAGTGCTGATCGCTCGGGAACGCGGTCACCGACTCATGGTCATTCGGTCGAATGAAATATCTATCGGCGGCGGGCTCGATACCGCGCGCCGATAGGTTCACGATTGCTGATGTTATGTACCAGTTCTCGGGCGGGACCCTCGGAGCATCAGGACCATCTCGACGTATCTGCGCCAAGCCGTCTCCCGAACCAGTTGGGCCAGCACCTGCCAATATCACCGCGCCGCCGATCGAGACGCCAGCCTTGGTACGGGTGCGTACAATGTGCATTCCGACAAGTCGACAACAGTTACGCATGCAGTGCGCGTTCAGTGACTGTTCGCAACTTTGGGGGCTAAGCATCCCAAGCGTGGAGTGCCTACGGGGAGTGGTGTGGAAGTCCATCCAGTTATTAACTGCAGCAACTAAAGCAGTGTTGACAACGAAAACGTGGCGGCAGTAGTACTTTTGCTTAAACGTCGACCACAAGCTCTCGGCACCGGTGTCGTCCCATCATATGCCGGTTGCGACCATCGAACGGCGCAACCCGTACCGGTCGCACGCCTGCTTCACGATCCCAGCAGCGCATTGAGTTCCTCTGCCCAAATGCATGATTGTGCCCGCTACATAACTGCCGCGTTCAGCGACCGCCGAAATTAGAGCCGCGAGGACCAGCTTGGGTCGCATCCGGTCAGCCCGAGCCCACTCGAGTGCCTTCTCCGATGTTCGTCCTTGATCGCGCATACGTCCTTATCGCCGCCGCCGCAGGTCAGGTACGTGATCTCGGAGGCCCGCACCGCGTGGAGGCGATCCTGATCGAACCGGCGCTGCACCAGGTCACCGGGGAACCAATCGAACGGATGGACGACGGCCGTGCGTATCCTGAAGGTACATTGACTGGCTTCAAACTCTACCGAGCGAGCGGATGTTCTTTCCAACGGTCTGTCGGTGCTCATCACTCCCGATCACGAAGTTCGGTGGTGATGAGCGGTGCCCTGTAGACGCCTTTCGACTCCTGGTCGATCGCAATAGCACGGTGTCCAGATCGGCACTTCATTGCCGGAGTTGATCCAATCTGGTTGTCAAACTGCATACTTGGCGCTTCTGAAAACTGAATGCCGGCACCTCACGCAGGAGAGCTCCGCGCGAGGGCAGAGTTCGCGGGCAACCTCGGCGATGGCGCGGCCGGAACCGATCACCCGACGGGCGGCCTCAACCTTGTACTCGGTCGTGGACGACCTGCGCTTTGCGGGACATGAGGACATCCTTCTAGCGAAGCCATCGGTCCCGCTATCTTGGTGTCCACCATCCGGGGTGAACCTCAAAGCTCACCCGCACTGCATTTGCGGAAGCGCCCCACTTGCACTACCCAACGGGTCGAGTAGAGATATTCATCTTTGTGGGTTGGGAGTAACAAAAATGTCGTAGACTGCATCCCTCTCGATCGAAAACAGATCAACACCAGACGAATCGAACGCGACCACCGAGCCGTCCGCCGAAATACTCGGACCACTGCTATAGCCGTAGGAGACAGCTGACCCATCGTAGGCTGGCGTAAGCAAATCGATTTGCGAGTCGACAGAATCGAAAATAAAGATATTACTGTGGTCTTGATTCGGATCGAACTGTACCGAAGTCAGGTTCGTGGCGCTGCTTTGATATGACACGAAGCGGCCATTGGCACTTATCGACGGGCTGACGGATCTGTTATTTGCTTGTTGACCGTTTATTTCCCTAGTCGCCATCGTCGTTATCCTCTCAACGCTGTCAAAGATGAAAATATCCGAGCGACCGTTTGTGTCGCCTGCAACAAGATTATCCGCCAGGGACGAAAACGCTACATATCTGCCATCCCTACTTACAGAGGGCGTAAATGATCCCCCGTTGGGCAGATCGTCTCCCACGGTTGGGATACTCGCACGACTCGCGCCGCCGGTTTCGAGGTCAACCAGAACTACCTGGGATGGCGAGCCAGCGACGAACGCAACACGACTACCATCGCTGCTAATCTCCGCGTCATTCCCCCCTGTGTCTGGGAGTCCCAACCCTGCCAGGTCCTTGCTGACCCATCGCACAGCGCCACTCACTAGGTCCTTTACATAGACTTGCGAAGTGCCCTCACTACTTCCCCCCAGATTGGTTCCGGTTGACTCAAATGCAACAAATTTCCCATCCTCGCTAATGCTTGGGTTTGAACTTCCACCGTTCGCTGCAATACCCGCCGTATCAGCAGACACCAGCCTGATCGACCCATTGTTCAAATTCGCGATATAAACTGCATTACCAATAGCCTCTGCATTCTCAACGAGGTTTGACGCAACAGACTCAAATGCCACGTAATTTCCGTCTCTGCTAATCTTGGCATTTCTGCTTGCATTGTCGGGAACTTCACCGTTCGGAGCAACTGAGACTGTAGTTACGTCACGTGTCCGAGTGTCGGCGACGACAATCCGATCGCTACGCAACCCATAATCAGGACTTACATCAGAATCGTCCCAACTCAACTGGGAGGTCTGCCACGCGACTCGACTACCATCACCGCTGATTGATGCCGCGAAGTTATTCCTGAAATCGTCAAAATCTACATGTGCGCAGCACTCGGAAATAGCGGTAAGCCCTCCAAGGATGGGCGTGGGCGGCGTCGGTGGTTCAGACGGTCCCGGCGTGGTGGTTGGAGTTGGGCCCACAGGTGGACTGACGGCTTTTTCCGCGCACTCCAGAACACGAACCGCATTCAAGGCGGGCCTAAGAGCACCTCCTGGATCTCGTACTAAATCTTCCTCGCCTACTGAAAAGCAACTCTTTAAATCGGCAGCCGGCAAAGCTCCATTGAGGCTTAAGGCCAATGCCGCCACGCCCGCGACAAACGGTGCGGCATTCGATGTCCCACTACTTTCGTCATATTTGTAACCGCATTCCTCCCATAAACGCCACTGACTGCACCGCCACGCAGCAGCATGTTTGATGCCAGAACCAGGAGCAACAATGTCCACACTGGTGCCGTAATTCGAGTCGCTGTTGAACTCATTTGTCGCCGTATCTAGAGCAGCGACGCTTATAGTGTTTTTAATTGTCGGGTCGACGAGCGCGGCATTGGACGGTGCACCGCAACGCGCATCTACCGCCTCATTCCCAGATGCGATCACCCAGAGCACGTCGTGCGTTTTGGCGATCTCACGGATAGCGCTGTTAAAAGGTCGCGTTACCGCTTCGTCGAGCACTCGCTGTTGCTCTGTCGAGCAAATCCGACTGTGATCCGTAGGCGTTTCATCTTTCCAAAGCTTCCAACTCATACTGATATTTACTACTTTTGCTCCAGCTTCCGCCGCTGCCTCCATCTGCTGAACTATAGTCAGTACTGTTGTGTCCGAAAGTCCTCTCAGATCCATTTCACAATCCCAGGCAACGCCCGTTACACCTGTATTATTGTCTCCTTCACCACAGAGAATACTCGCTACGCCGGTACCATGGTCTTCACCTGGCGGTTGCTGGTCGAGTCCGTTGTAGGTCGACACGTTATTTTTGAGATCGTCGTGGTTGCGGTCAAAACCGACATCGATTACGGCCGTTTTCACCCCACGGCCAGTCGTTGTGTCCCATGCTTCGTACAATTTACTTCGAGCGAATGCGTCCGAGCTCTGCTCGGGATCATTGGCCGTCCGTGCCGTCTCGGCTACGTAGACCCTGGTTGCCGACGACACTGTTGGCTCACTCTTCAACTCCGACAGAATAGTCTCTAAATCTTCGCTTCGTGAACCACGATATCTCAACTTGTATGTCGATATCAAAGGTGCCGAGTCGGTAATGACTGCGCCTGTCTGAGCCGCGATTTCCCGTATTTTGCCATCTTTATCGACGACACTATCCGTAATGGACACAAGTACCTCGTCTGAAATCCAACTTCCATTTCCTGGATTGGAATGGACGCGCTCCTCGCTAGCCGAGGAGGCTTGATCGGGGATCACATAGTCGTCAGCAAATCGCGTAAATAGCTCGACGCTTAGAGCTTCACTGATTGCATCCGCACCGTCGTACAATGTGACTGTGCCAAAATAGGCCGGATTTGAAAGCGCGGGCAGCATAATGTTCACGGGTACCGCCAGGCGCCCGCCCTCTGCGCTGCCAAGGTTCTGCGGCTGAGCCTCGATGACCGCCGATAGATCACCATCAACCTGGACTCGAAAATCCGTTGGGCGTCCCGCTGGCGTGAAGACCAAGTCTTCGGTTTTCGTCGTGCCTTCAGCTACTTCCCATCGAACAACCGGCGACTCCCATTCCGCACCAGCGGGCTCTAGAGGTTCCGCGGGGGTGCTCGGTGCCGGCGAAATCGTTGTTGGAGGAGGGCCCGCGGTTGGAATTGAGGGCGAAGACGGGTCAGAACTACCCCCTGCCGATCCCGATCCCGGTGGATCACATGCCGCAAGTAGCAGACCGAGAGCCGTTATGAACGCAACAATCGAACTCTTCCGCACCGTTTCTCCTGTTTCGCCCAGCTGCACACATGCGCACGGATTTTGTAGCACGGGGATTCCGACGGGTCAATGCACGCTTGTCGTTTTTAATCCAGTCGAATGACTGACCGAACAAAGCTGTTAGTCGTGCTGGTTCCACGCGGTCACGTAAGGGGGTAACAAGGTTTGGCTGTTGAGTGGTAACAGAACCGCGACCCAATCTGGTTGTACGCTATCGAAACTGGCTGCAACTGAAAGACTTTCAGGTTCCCCCACTCCATCAGTATCGGCGCAGTCCCCTCTGCCACAACCCCGGCCCACCGTCACGAACAAAAGGCCGAGATGGTCCGGTCTGACGTCAACAAAAAGAACTCATTATCAGCAACAGGCTCACTACTGTCGTTCAATTACTGTTCGCAGTAGCTGCCATGTCACAGATTCCGAGCGTCTCGACGCGGCTACTACTGGCGTCGATGACCCTCGCGGGAATTGTCATTGGGGCAAGTGGACGGTCGAAGCCGACCTCTTCACGATCGAAGTGAGTCCAGCCCTATAAGAACTACTTCCGCAGCCTGGGGTTCTCCGTACCGTTTCGATGCGGAGCCTCCGACCGGCGGGGTCGAGGGTGGGAATCGGATTCCTGCGTCGACTCTGCGGTACGTGGACCGGCAGCAGGCGACGCGGAAGCGGACCACGGGGCGGACTGCCGCGTCGGCGGAGCGTGTACCGGTGCGGGACTGGGCGGGGACACCGGTGCCAATGAGGCCGCGGGTGCCTGAGATGCAGGCGCAGGAACCGGTGGTGTCACCTGTGCGGGCAGGTTTGTGTCGGCGGTGTAGTTGTACGAGTAGCTGTACATGTCGCCCTTCTTCGAGGGCGTCAACGCCAACACCACGCCGAGGACGTGCGCGCCGATTGTCTCCAAATTACCGATGGCCCGGGTCAATTCGTTGCTCTTGGTGTGCCCGTAGCGGGTCACCAGGAGAGCGCCGTCGGCATGGGTGGTGAGGACGGCCGAGTCGGTGACCGGCAGCAACGGCGCGCCATCGACGATCACGTAATCGAACTTCGAGCGCAGTTCCACCAGCATGGCGCGAGACGCTTCCGAACCCAGCAGCTCGGACGGGTTCGGCGGGATCGGACCCGACGCCATGGCTTGCAGACCCTCGTATTTCGTCGGCTGCAGCACCTCGTCCACTTTCGCCTGACCCGCAAGCACGGTACTCACACCGACCGAACCGATGAGGCCCATGTACTTCGAGACGCGGGGACGACGCAGATCGCCCTCGACGAGAACGACGTGGTGCCCGGCCTCGGCGAGCGAGATCGCCAAGTTCACCGCTGTGGTCGTTTTTCCCTCGCTCGGGATCGCGCTGGTGACGACGATGACGCGCGGAGGATGATCGACTTCGAGGAACTGCAGGTTGGTGCGGAGTTCACGGAAAGCCTCGGCGCTGGACGACTGGGTGAGGTCCTGGAAATCGACGGCCGGATGCGTTGTGCGTTCCTTATCGAACGGGATCGTGCCGACGAGCGCTTTACCGGAGATCGACTCGATCTCACGACGATTCTTGATCGTGTTGTCCAGACGGTCCCGCAAGACCGCGAGTGCGATGCCGATCAACACACCCACAGCTGCCCCGAGTGCGAGGTTGCGCTTGGTGTTGGGGCTTACCGGCGTAGACGCCGCTGAGGCCTGCTGAAACGTCTTCACACCAGCTGAGGGGGTTCCACCATCCGCCGGTGTCTCCAGTTCCCGGACCTGAGTGGATAGCTGCTCTGCAGTGGCGTTAGCGATGTCACGGGCGAGCGCAGGTGAAGAATCAGTGACAGTCAGATTGAACAACACTGTATCTGGTGTCGACGTCGCGTTGATCTTTGCCGCTAGCTGGCTCGCGGTCAGGTCCAGCGGGAGCACTGTCAAAACTCGGGTGGCCAGAGCCTCGCTGGTAGCTAACTCTGAGTACGAGGCCACTAGCTGCTGCGAAGCCAGGTTGCCCTGGTACGTCTCGCTCACCGTTGCACCACCGGAAGTGGAAACGAACATTCTCGCAGTCGCCTCGTACTGCGGTGATGTGAGCAGGGACGCGGCTAGCGCGCCGAGGATGGCTACGATCACGGTGACAGCGACGACGATCCACCGCGTCCTCAGGATTTTCACATAATCCTGTATCTCCATGGTCCGAGCTCCTCGTCAGTTCGACACATCCGCAACGGGTCACTGCGTGGCTTAATCGTTACATAGCTATCGCGATTGCGTACACCAGGCCGCATCCACACCATCCTCCAGCGGGGTTTGCACCTGATGCACGCGACTTACCGCTCCAATTCCCCACTGCGACCCCCTCATCAGAGCATCGCTTCTACCTAAAAACTACGAAGCAAGCATTTCACCGGTAAATGAACGAAGCTTCTGACGCAAACCACCGATCGCCAACCAAGGCCCGCGAGAAACCGAACCAGTCGACTTAGGACCACATCTCCCCCACCCCCCCCCCGTCACACACATCCCCGCCCCGCTCATCCTCGCACCCCACCTCACCACCCCCACCACGCCGCAGAAACCCACACGCCGCCTCCGCATCCCAACCAACAAC
>NZ_JALGQI010000066.1:0-507 GCF_022810385.1 Rhodococcus sp. ARC_M12
GTCGAGTCACTGTGAGAGGTAACTCGTTCATCACTACGCGATGGCCCACCCACAACACGGGTACGACACGCCCGAGCTGCGGCTACGCCGCCTCACCGAATGTCCACCACCCCACGGGACTTACCCGATCTGTCGAATCAAATGCGGCGAACATTGCGACAGGTGAAGGAATCGAGGGCAAAGAAATGGATATGAATGACCGAATCAAGTCGCTTTCACCGAATGCGGCATTCGATATTCTGATAGCAACAATCGTGAATCAGCATGGCAATGGAGTCTGACGAACGTGACGCTGGAAACCTGGAAGGTTTGAGCCGGGTCGCAGCCACCCTGCTCAAACCGTCAACCGTGCGTCTGCTGAGCCGAGCGGTATGGGTAACTTGAGTACTGTGCTGGGTGTCCACCACGCGGCATCCAGCGCAATCCTGAGGTTCATGAGGATGCCGGCATCGTCCAGCTTGCAACCGCACTCTTTCGCTGCTTGTCGGATGCGGTATTTGACCGTGT
>NZ_JALGQI010000025.1:0-42387 GCF_022810385.1 Rhodococcus sp. ARC_M12
CGATCGCGCCCAACAGGCCTACTACGACCGACACCCCGAACGGTTCCGCCGCCGCCCCTGCACACCACAACCGCCCGCAACCGTCGGAATCAACAACAACCGACTCCAGACAGCTTGACATTGAGCGGCACCTGACGAATGCGCGCGCGTTTGCGCCCCTACCCGATCCACCCGAGAACCGGCCGGCACCCAACTCGTCCCCTATGACCGTCAACTACTCGCAGCGAAGCCAGAACACCCCCGTCCCCCGCAAACGCGCGCGCGTTTGCCATACGCGCGCAAAACAGTGCCCGCCGGACTGGCAAATCCGCGCGCACCTGACGAATGCGCGCGCGTTTGCGCCTACCCGATCACTCGGCTCCCTTGCGCGGCGAGTCATCCCCCGTCACCGAATCCGGCTCCTCGTAGGTGACCGTGATGTCCTGGAATCCCTTGTTGCGCTGCGCTTCTGCCTGGCCGGTATAGGAGTTCTTGTCACCCTCGGTGAGTTCGACGTTGTCGGTGAACGGCGTCAGCAGCGCCCGGGGATGCAGGTGATCGACTCGCACGGCGTTGATTTCGATGCACAGCACGATCAGCACCGATGCGACGTACAGGAAGCCCAAAAGGCCGAGGACGATCGCGAAGATCCCGTTGCTGACGCTGGCATTGCCGACGACATAGCGAATGTAGATGCCGCCGAACGATTGCAGTGCCTGCCAGATCACCGCGGCGATCGCAGCACCGGGCAGGACCTCGCGCACGGTCAGGGCGCGCGCAGTCCCGATTCGGAACGCAGCAGTGAAGACCACTGCGTTGACCACGACCGCTCCGACGAGTGCCAGTGCACCGCCGGCAAAGCCGAACACGCCCGAGGACGCGACGCCGTTGAGGACGGTCAGGCCGATGATGGCGGTGCCGACGGTACTGAGCAGCACCAGCCCGCGCAGCCGGCCCTTGATCGGGTCCGGTTGTTCGTTTCGCGGGACGGACCATGCGGTGTTCATTGCGTACTGCGCGGCCAGAGACACGCCGAGTCCGCCGTACAGCGACCCCACGACGCCAATGACGATGGCTGTCGTCCCTCCGCTGAGCCGGTCCGGCTGAGCGAGTTGATCACCGATGACGGGGATCTGACTCATCGCCGAGTCGATGATGCGGGTCTGCAGTTCCGGGTCGCCGGCCAGCACGATCCCCAACACCGTCGTGAACAGCAGCAGTAGCGGAAACAGCGAGAGGAACGAGTAGTACGCGATCAGCGCTGCAAGATAGCCGCCTCGGTCGTCGAGAAACTTGTACAGCACTGCCACCGGGAAACCCGCCGACGGGTGTTTGCGCTGATAACTGTCCACTCTCGCGACCATCATCGGTCGAATGTATCCACAGCGGACCGTCAGGAAACGTAGGTGGCATGTGTGACCCAGATCTCAGCATGCGAACGTGCGCTTTCGCCGACGGGCTCCGACCAACTCTTCAGTACCAACAGGGCACGAGGAAAGGAACTCACATGAGCTTCATCGACAAGGCCAAGAATGCAGCAGAAGACGCCATCGGCAAGGCGAAGGAAGTTGTGGGCGACGCCACGAACAACAACGACCTCGAGGCCGAGGGCAAGAAGGACCAGGGTTCCGCAGGCGTGAAGAAGGTCGGCGAGAACATCAAGGACACCTTCAAGTAGTTCGTACTCGCGAGGGCCGTCGATCTCTTGATCGACGGCCCTCGCTATGTTCTCGGGTGCCGCGGCCGACGCTCATCGGTTCTACGTACAACCTTCCCGACGACAACGTATAAAATGCACGAAGCCGACAGTGTCGGCCGATACGGGCGTCCAGCAGAAGGCGCATGATCGTGGATCTCTCCGACGAGAGGGCGGCAGGGGTCCCATGCGAGAGGACCGTGTGCATGCCGCACTCTTCAATCGAAGACAACACCGCCGCATCGGCTGACGCCTCCACTCTGGCCCAGTTCGCCCGCTCGCTGCGCGAAACCCGGCGCTCGATGCCGCAGACACTGGACGAGATTCTGCGCACGGCCATCACGATGATCCCGGGTGCGGTCACCGGGTGCATCACCACGGTGAACAAGGGCGAGCGGACGGTGGTCGCCTCCACCGATCCGGTCGCAGAGAAGCTCTGTCGCCTGCAATACGAGCTGGGGGAAGGCCCCATTCCCACCGAGGTTCATCACCTCGACGTCGTCGTCGCCGACGATCTGACCGACGAGAATCGCTGGCCACAGTTCGCTGCCTCCGCCGTCGAAGAGGGATTCAAATCGCTTGCTGCGTTCCAGCTCTTCAGCAATGCCGACGACATCGGTGCGCTGGTCCTCTACAGCGACGAGACACGCGCATTCAACGCCGATGCGGTGGTCATCGGTGAAGCTCTGGCGGCCCACGCGGCCATCGCGATGCTCAGCGCCCGCGACAACGAGCAGTTCCGGACCGGTCTGGCCAGTCGAGACATCATCGGCCAGGCCAAGGGCATGATCATGGAGCGTTACGACCTCGACGCGGTTCAAGCGTTCGACCTTCTGGCCAAGCTGTCCCAGCAACAGAATCTCCCGCTGCACCGGGTGGCTCGTGATCTGGTGGAGACCGACCACCCGACGAACTCGACCTTCTGACGACCCGACGGGGTTTCGATTCGCTGCTCGCGAGGAATGGCTGTCAGTGGTATCGGCAGGCAACAAGCGATACCCGCGGGCGGTTATGTCGTTGAGACAACAGCGATCGACCGCCCGTCGCTACCGCTCTGGTTGACATCTCGGACACCACCATGTTCGACGCCTGTCCGGGTCACCCGGTATCTCGGCAACCACTCGAATCGGCGTCCCACACCGCAGGCACGGCTGTCCGGCTCGACCGGCAACCCAGTGCGAGCGACCCTTTCGAGTGTCTCCGGTGGTCACCTGCATCGCGCCCGGCACTGTCGCCGAATGACGCATCGCTCGTTCGAGCAGCGCTACCAAACGCTGCGCGTCGACATCACCCGAGGGCGTCCACGGCCACAGCCCGCGGAGAAAGCACAGCTCGTTGGCCCACAAGTTTCCCGGACCGGCGATCACCCGCTGGTCCAGCAGCGTCGAAACGATCGGCCGCCTTCCCTGAGCGGTGATGTTGGCTGCTCCGAGTTCGGCGTTGAACACCGGATGCAACGGGTCCGGTCCGAGATCTGCGATCAACGCATTCATGTCCCCGGTCCATCCGTAGTCGACCACCGGCAGCAAAATTCCGTAGGCCGTCGGCCCGTCGACCACGGCGAGCCGAACGCGCACGTCGGGCCGTACGCGCTGCGGAATCGATCGGCCGGCCCGCACCACCGTCCACGATCCGCTCATTCGTAGATGCGTGTGCAGCGTTGTGTCGTCGTCGAAATCGGTGAGGAGATGCTTCCCGTGCGTCCGATGCGCGACGACGCGTCGCCCGGCCAGATTCTCCACCGCGTGCGCGGGCACCTGCAGCCTTCCGGCCCGCAACAGTGCGCCATCCAATGCTCGACGCAACCTCGCGGCCAACACGAACACGGTGTCACCTTCGGGCATGATCTCTGGGTATCCCGCTCGAACGGAACGCAATCGCCCCCGCGGGCGGCAATTCTGCATTCGTCGCCCCTTCTGTAGCAGATTGCTACACTGGAAATTGCCGCCGAAAAGGGAGTAGCCGTGACCAACGTCGCAGACCGGGTGACTCGTTTCCCATCGGACCTCGTGGACGATGCTGCTGCCGAAGGTGCGCGAGAGAACCGCTCGGCAAGACAACAATTGGAACACTGGGCCCGCATCGGCCGTGAAGTGTCGACTCAGAGGGGAATCCCTCGCCGACGAGTCGAAGCCGCGCTCGCCGGCCGAACTCCTCTTTCCGACTTATCGCCGGAAGAGGGAGTTGTGTTCAACGCCGAGACGGCGGCAGCACTCGAAGAATCTCTCACCAGCGGCAACCACCTCGCCGAGCGCACCGCGCAGGGTCGAACGACCGTGTTCCTCGATGATCACGGTCGGGTTGTGAAGCACCTTCCCGACGGTACCCAGATCGTGTTGTGAGACGTCTCGATCTGATTGTCGGACCGAACGGATCAGGCAAGACGACGTTCGTCGAGCAGAGATTGTTTCCGATCTTGCCGATGAGCACCTTCGTCAACGCCGACATCATTGCGAAGCAGAACTGGCCGGATTCTCCGGAACACCAATCTTACGAAGCAGCCAAAATCGCTGCACACATTCGTGATTCGCTCGTCGAGCGAGGTGAGTCGTTCATCGCCGAGACCGTGTTCTCGCATCCGTCCAAGCTCGATTTCGTCGCCGCGGCGAAGCAAGCAGGTTATGTCGTTGTGCTTCACGTGATCATGGTCCCTGTCGAGTTGTCTATTGCGCGAGTTGCTGTGCGGGTCGAAGAAGGGGGCCACCACGTGCCGGAGGACAAGATTCGCGAGAGATACACACGATTGTGGCCCTTGGTTTCACGGGCGATCGATCTGGCAGATCAGTCGACCGTGTACGACAACTCGCGGCCGGATGTGACCGCAATCGTCGCTCGCTACGTCGAGGGCGACGCTGTCGGCGACACGCACTGGCCGGCGTGGGCCCCGAAAGAGCTCATCGACAGACCGTGAGCCTACGGTGCCACCGACGACCGAAGAATTCCCGACGGCGTCGGCCGCAACACCGATGCGAGTTCGGCCAGGGGAACCGGCGCCTCGACGAGGGCTTCCCACGGGTACGTCGCACCGGTGTCGTGCAGGAAGGCAACGGCCTGGTGGAGGTGCCGCGGCTCGTAGTTGTGGATGCCGGTGATGGTCAGCCAGTTTCGGACCACTGCTTCGGGGTCGACGGTGATCGGCAGGCCCGGAGCGACCGATCCGGCGAGCACGAGCCGCCCACCGACATCGAGCCGCTCCGACGCCGCCTGCACAGCCGAGGACGATCCGGAGAAGTCGATCGCCACATCCGTCCGTGCACCGTCGTCCGCCGCGGCCCCGAACGCACGAGAGTTACTTTGCCGCTCCGGATCTCGATCGAGAACCGACACCGATGCTCCTCGCTCGCTCGCCGCCGCGGCGGCGGTGACCCCCAGCATTCCGGCCCCGACGATCAGTACTCGTCGGCCGTCGAGATCACCCGCCGCCTCGAGAGCCGCCATCACCGTCGCCGTTGCACAGGCAGCGGGCGCGGCGACGGCATCGGGCATGGTGTCGGGAACCCGAGCCACCGTGGTTCCACGCGGGACCACGATATGTCGGGCATAGGAGCCGCTGAGAACCCAAGGGCTCTCGGCGGACTCGTGCCCCACCTTGCGCACAGCCGAGCATTTGGCCGTGAAGCCGGACGTGCACCGGGCGCACCGACCGCAGGGCACGGTCACCGACCAGACGATCCGATCACCCACCTCTGCAGACGACGTCGCATCACCGACGCCAACCACGCGACCGACGGCCTCGTGCCCGAGTACCGACGGGCACGCACCGGTGCGTCGTCCCGACACCGTGTGAAGATCGCTCCCGCACACCGTCGCGAGGTCGACGCGCACCAGCAGGTCACCCGACTCGAGCGCGGGAATCTCGATGTCCCACATGTCGATCCCGCTCCCCGTCCATACGGCGGCCTGTGTCAGACCAACAGTGATCTGATCCATCCGGAGATCCTTTCCACGATGTACACGACGACGAAGATGACGAGAACGATCGCACCGGCGACGTCGAAGTTCAGGGTCCGAATCGACTCGAAGAGCAGGAAGCCGATACCGCCTGCACCGACTATCCCCAGGATGGTGGAGGTACGAATGTTCACGTCGAGCAAATACAAGCTCGAACCGACCATCCCCGGAATCGCCTGCGGAACCACGGCACTCAGTGTCCGATTCCACCAACCACCGCCGACCGACGCCACTGCTTCGAGGGGACCGGGATCGATCTCCTCGATCGCGTCGGCGACAAGTTTGCCGAGGAATCCGACGGATCCGATGGCCAGTGCGCAGGTTCCCGCCACCGGGCCGAGTCCGAGCGCCGCGACGAACACGACAGCAAGGATGAGTTCGGGGACAGCGCGAACGAGCAGGATCCACGATCTCGCGATCCAGTACACCGTGGGGTGCGGAGTTGCGTTGCGCGCAGCCAGAACTCCGACGGGTATCGACAGTACGATACCGATTGCGGTGGCCACGACTCCGATGGCGACGGTCTGTACGGCGGCGTCGAACAGGTCCGCTCCCAGCGCGGAGAAGTCCGGTGGGACCATTCGCCCGAACACCTCGATCGAGGGCCCGATCCACGTCAGAAGCGAGCGCGGATCCAAATCGAGAACAACGAACGACGCCACGACCGCGAAGACGAGCACAGCCGACGCCCCGATCCGCATCAGTCGATCGCGCTGCGGACCGGCCGTGGACGGCACGAGCAGCATCCGGCGAAGGGCCATCGCTGCCAATTCCATCGCGGCGATGATCACCAGGATCACCAGCACGATTCCGAGAGCGCGCGGGTAGATCAGTCCACGCAGCGCGTCCTGCAGGGCGAATCCGATACCGCCCGCCCCGACGAAGCCGAGGACCACCGACATGCGCAGGTTGATGTCTATTCGATAGACGAAGGCTCCGATCCACGCCGGAACGACCTGCGGTACAACGGCGTTGGTCATCTCTCGGTAGTAGCCGGCCCCGGCGGCCCGGAGCGCCTCTCGCGGTCCCACGTCGGTCTCTTCGATGGCGTCGGCGAACAGCTTGCCGAGCATACCGATGGAATGCAGTGCGAGAGCGAGGATGCCGGGTAGCACCCCGATTCCCAACGCCCTGACGAACAGCACCGCGAACAGCAGATCCGGCATCGCCCGGCAGAAGGTGATGACAGCGCGAGCGATGCTGTACAGAACCGGGTGCGGCGAGGTGTTCCGTGCCGCGAGAAACGCCAACGGTACCGAGACGATCGCTGCGAGCACGGTGCCCAGGACTGCCATCAGCAATGTATCGAGTGCGAGAGAGACGATCCTGCCGGTGTCGTCGCCCCGGGGCGGCAGCATCCGCTCGAGCAGGTTGCCGACATCCTCCAGACCGTCGATCAACGTCGTCGGCGCGAAATCGATGTAGCCCGCCGAGAGCACGGTGAGAACGAGGGCGGCGACGCCCAGCGCCGGGAACAGCCATCGAGGTCGCCGCGGACCATTCTGTGCTGCAGTGTTCGTCGGCTTCGGATCGACGGTGACGGTCATGTCGGTGCCACCGTGGTCATGTTTCCGGGGTCGGGCGCGATCCGCTGATAGATCGGCATGATGTCCTCACGCTGGAGGCCGTCGGCCGGGCGATCGAGCACCACCCGACCGTCTCGGAGACCCACGAGTCGATGCGCCCAGCCGAGCGCGAGATCGACCTGATGCAGGGTGCACACCACGGTCAGCTTCTCCTCGCTGCACACCCGCTGCAACAGATCCATCACCGCGCCCGCGTTCTCCGGGTCGAGCGAGGCAACCGGCTCGTCCGCGAGCACGATCCGCGGACGCTGCATCAGGGTGCGGGCGATCGCCACCCGTTGCTGCTGCCCGCCCGACAGCGTGTCGGCACGCCGTTCGGCGAAGTCCGCCAACCCGACTCGGTCGAGGCACGCCCGGGCTTCCTCCCGCATTGCTTTCGGATAGGTCAGCGCGCCGTATCGCGGAATCGACAGGCGGCCGATGCCCCCCCACGAGTACGTTCTCGAGGCAACTCAACCGACCGACGAGGTTGAAGTGCTGAAAGATGAACCCGACATCTCGGCGCAGTTCACGTACACGGCGGCGGTTCGCAAGATCGACACGAATGTCGAGGGCGGAGACGCTCCCCGAGGTGACGGGATGCAGGCCGTTGATGCACCGCAACAGTGTCGACTTCCCGGAGCCCGAAAGCCCGAGCAGAACCAGCATTTCACTGCGGTGCACGTCGAGGTTCACATCCTGCAACGCGGTGGTCGACCCGAACGTCTTCGTCACGTTGCGGATGCTGACCACCACGTCACGGGGGTCCATCGGTGCGGACTTCATCAGCCCGCGCACTTCTCGGAACCGGTGACCTCGCATACGTGGCGCACGCCGTCGTAGTCGCTGTCCTCGGCCGGCACGACCCCCCAAGCGTCCTCATCGGTGATCCGGCATTCCTCGGCGCAGATGCCGTCCGCGATGAAAGCATCCGAGTTCATGCCCTCGCTGAAGACGTCTTCGAGCTTGGCGATGGCCTCGGTACCCAGATCGTTGTTGGCGGCGAAGAGCGAGCCGGCGATCATCTCGGACTTCCACACCGTCTCGAGCTCACCGGGTGCCAGTTCACCGTTGTCGATCATCGTCCGGTCGACCATGGTGTCGAACGCGAATCCGGCGTCGCAGTCTCCGGCCTTGACGGCAAGTGCCGATGCATCGTGTCCGCCGGCGTAGATCGGGGTCATCGCCGCGGAGATGTCGGCCTCGGAACCGGAGGCGATCACGTTGTTCTCGATCAGTCCCGCTGTGGGGTAGAGGAATCCGGAGGTGGAGCTCGGATCGACGAAGCAGACTTTCTTTCCCGCATAGTCGGCGAGGCCGTTCACCGAGGCGTTGTCCGAGCGAGTGATTCCGTACGACTGGTAGCCGGGAGGAGTCCCTTCGTCCTGGACGACGGCCCCCAGCGGTGTCATGTCCGCACCGTTGATTCCGGCGACGACGTAGGCGAAGGGTCCGAAGAACGCGATGTCGACGTTCCCCGCGATCAAGCCCTCGACCACACCGGCGTAGTCCGAGGCCTGGATGAACTCGACGGTTGCTCCGGTCTCGTTCTCCAGCCGCTCGATGACGGGGTCGTAGCTGGCTTTCAGGTCGGTCGAGTTCTCGGCGGGAATTGCGGCGAGGGTGAGGGTTTCGGGGAATCCCTGTTCGGTGGTGGCTCCGTCGGAGGAGCTGGAGCAACCGGCTGCGACCAGAGCCGCAGCAGAGAGCATGGCCGCGGCGGTACCGGCACGACGGCGAGAGGTGATGATCATGGCGTGGTGTCCGTTCGGGGTGTGGTGGATGATCAGGGCAGAACGATGGGGGGAAGGTCGGCGACGCTGTCCAGAACGTGAGTCGCACCGGCCTCGCGCAGCTGGTCCTCGGAGTGAGCTCCGCTGAGCACACCGACCAGCAGAGATGCGCCGGCTCGGCGACCGGACAGAATGTCGCTCGACGTGTCACCGACGACGGCGACCGAGGAAATGTCGGTCACCTCGGCGAGCAGTGCGGCCGAGAGCACGAGATCGGGGTGCGGACGGCCACGACCGGCGCTCCCGGGTGCGAGGAAGGCGTCGGGCAGATCCCGCCAGCCGAGCGCATCGATGATGCGATTCTGGGTGGGTACCGAAAATCCGGTCGTCAGGACGACGGTGATTCCGGACTCGCGAAGCTTCGTGATCGCCTGGGCTGCACCGGGTACGGGTGAGACCCCGTCGTCGATGCGCGCGTCGTAGGCCGATTCGAAGGCGCGGTTGGCGGCCTGGGCGCGGTCCTCCGTTCCGAACAGGGCACGGAAGACCTCGATCTTGGACTGACCCATCGTGTCCAGGACGTAGCGACGGGCGGCATCGCGTTCCGGACCGGCGTCGGCAAGTCCGACTGCGGTGGCAGCGGCATCGAACGATTCGAGTACCAGACCGTCGTCGGTGACAGTGGTTCCGGCCATGTCGAGGACGACGAGTTCGATGGCGGTGCTGGCGTTCGGGCTGGTGGAGTTCGGCATGGGCACGAGACTGCCGTTTGGTATAGACCATCGCGTGGAACCCCGGTGAACGGATCGTGAACGTCGAGCGACAATTAGGTCTAGACCAATTGATGCTATGGTCGATACATGGTTGTGGACTCCGAACCTCGCGTTCTCAAGCACCAGATCGTGCGGAGAAGTCTGGACGCCATGCTCGACGGCATGTCGGCAGGCGACGCGTTTCCTTCCGAGCGTGATCTCGCCGAACGATACGACGTGTCCCGCGAGACACTGCGTCAAGCAATCCGAGAGCTGTTGGTAGCCGGTCGAATCGAACGACGGGGCCGTGCGACGGTGGTTGCCGAACCCAAAGTGGTGCTGCCGTTGGCGATCGGCTCGTACACCGAGGCCGCGCGCGAGAAGGGTATGACCGCTACTCGAATTCTGGTCGGCTGGGACGTGTTCCGAGCCGACGACGTTCTGGCGGATCTACTCGGAGTCGAGACAGGTTCGGAGGTGGTGCAACTCGAACGCGTCTTCACCACCGGCGACGTTCGAGTGGGACTGGAAACGACTCGCATACCCGCGTATCGAATCCCGGGGTTGCAGAGCAGTTTCGATCACCGTTCGTCGCTGTATGCCGAATTGGCAGCACGGGGAGTCACTTTCGGACGCGTCGTCGATACCATCGAAACCGTCCTCCCCGACGCCCGAGAAGCAGCACTGCTCACCGTCGACACCCGGACACCGATGTTTCTGCTCGGCCGGGTCTCCTACGACACGGACGGGGTTCCTATCGAACACCGACGGTCGCTCTATCGCGGAGACCGGATGACCTTCACCGCCGTCATGAACGCCTGACATGACCTCTCGAGAAAGACGCTGCTCATGACATCCACTTACGACGTCGTCGTCGTCGGGGCCGGCATCGTCGGCCTCGCACACGCCTATCACGCTCACCGGCGGGGACTCACCGTGGCGGTCGTCGATCATGCCGATCGCGTCGCAGGTGCCTCGGTGCAGAATTTCGGACACGCCTGCATCACAGCGCAATCCGATACTGCACTGGCCTACGCCCGAGCCGGCCGCAGCCACTGGCTCGACCTCGCCCGCACAGCAGGCTTCTGGGCTGCGGAATCGGGGACACACTGCGTAGCCCGGCACGAGGACGAGTTCGCGGTGCTCGAGCAGTTCGCCGAACTGCGGGGTGCGGAGCAGGCACAACTGCTGGACCGCACCGCGACACTGGACCGACTTCCCATTGCCGACACCGATGTGGTCGGCGGCATGTATCTGCCGCTCGACATCCAGGTGGACCCACGTGCAGCCGCCCCCGCCATCGCACGTTGGCTCGAGAGCTCCGGCGTGGATTTCCACTGGCGCACTGCGGCAACGTCGTTCACCCCGGGCGTCGTCCACACCTCGCGCGGCAACCTGCATGCCGGCACCACGTTCGTCACCGTCAACCACGACATCGATCGCCTGTTTCCCGAAAGCGCCGAACGCAGCGGACTGGTGCGGTGTCGACTGCACATGCTGCGCGCCACCCTGCCGCTGCGTGCTCCGCTCCCCTCTCCCCTGTTCACCGGCTGGTCACTGCTCCGGTACTCGGGCTTCGAGAACCTGCCCGCCGTCGCAGACGTCGCCGCTCGCCTGCAGGCCGAGTATCCCGGCTACGTCGAACTCGATCTGCACCAGATGTACACCCCACAACCGGACGGGTCGATTCTCCTGGGCGACACCCACGTTCGCGAGATCACCACATCACCGTTCCAGAGCGAGGAGGGATTCCAGGTGCTGCTCACCGAAGCGAAGGCGCTGTTCGGCGTCGACCGCGTCGACGTCACCGAGCGCTGGCAGGGCACCTATTGCTCGGCACCGGGTTCGGAGTTCCTGCTCGAAGAACCCGTTCATGGCGTGCACATCGTCACCGTCACCACCGGGATCGGTATGACCACCAGCATGGGACTGGCCCTGGCCGGAGTGGACAACGCTCTGATGCGGGCCTGATCACCCGAACAAGCTCTGACCTAGATAGCCACCTTCCGCTACTCCCGGCAGTATTGCGAACACGGCAGACCCGATCGGCGTCGTCCATTCGTTCAGCGCATCGAATTCGTCGAGGCGCTGTTGAATCGGCAGGAACTGGGTGAGCACATCGCGCTGATAGCTCGCGAACAGCAGACCGGAGTTCGAGACCGACCCTGGATCCGGTGGATCGTCGTAGTTGTACGCGCGCCTGAAGATTCGCTCGCCGTCGTGAGCGTGCCGCGCCCGAGCAATGTGGGACGACGGCGGGATGACCGGAATACCGAATCGATCGGTCGCGTCGAACTCGGCCTCGTCGAACTCGGCGGTTCCGGTCAACGGCGCACCGGTGTCGAGGGTTCGCCCCACCGACAGTTCCCGGCCGGGTCGGTCCAGCTCGTCCCAGGTGTCCATCTCGATTCGGATGCGCCGCAACACCATCGACGTTCCATGCTTCATCCAGGGCTGATCGCTACCGTCATCCCAGACCAGACCGTCGAAGTCCATGCTTCCTGCTGCGGGATTGACGGTGCCGTCGACCTGTCCCATCAGATTGCGCATCGTGGTGCCCGATTCCTCGGTACCCCGCGAGCGCCGGAATCCGCGCTGTGTCCAGGCGATCGTCACCAACGAGCGAACGTTCTTGGTGAGTACCCGCACTGCGTGTGCCACGGTGACGGGATCGTCCGAGCACACCTGCAGCAGCAGATCGCCGCCGGTGAATCCCGGTTCCAGACGGTCGATTCCGAAGGCAGGCAGCGGTGCCAGCCACGACGGCCGCCGGTCCGGCAGACCGATCGCATCGAACACACCGGCACCGAGGCCGACGGTCACCGTCATGCGGGCGGGCCGAAGCGCCAGTTCGGCTTCGGTATCGGCCAGCGCGGGCGCACCGGCAGTCAGCCGCCCGATATCTTCGGTCCACACTTTCAGGATCCCGATCAGCTCGTCGCGCCCGACACGATCCTGCAGATTCAACCCGACGAACGTCGAGTGTGCCTGCGGCGGAACGGTATCGATTCCTGCCTGATGCAGTCCGCGCCACGGCACCGTGTTGCTTCCGGTGACCGTCTCCTCAGCTCGGTCGGTCATTCCGTAACCGGTCGCGGCTCCCACGCCCGCGACGCCGAGCGCGGCGACGCCTCCGCCGAGGAGGCGTCGCCGGCTCAGCGAACGTGGTGACCGGTTCTCGTTCTCAGCCACCGTGCGCCGGCGCAGGGGTCGCCGACCCGTCCATGTTCATGTTCATGGTGCCGGGCTCGTAGTTCTCCTGAGCACCGGCGAAGTCGCGGACCTGAGCGGTGAACGTCGTCGACGACGCATCCTCGAACTCGAGGGTGAACTCTGCGTCGGCTCCGGGGGTCAGCGGCGATGTCACGTCCATCAGCATCAAGTGATCACCGCCGGCGGCGAGCACATGCGTGCCGCCCGCCGGAATGACGAACCCGCCCTCCTTGGGCCGCATCACCATGGCACCGTCGGCCCCGGTTGCCATCTCGTGCAGTTCCATTCGGCTCGATGCCGGTGATGATGCACCGACCACGTGGACATCGGAGTCGCCGGTGTTCTGTAATTCGGCGAATGCCGCCGTCATACCGGAGTCGGCCGCTTTGACCCATTGCTCGCGGACGACGACGGAATCGGATTCCTTCGCCGCGGCGGCCGGCTCGTTGCTCGAGCATCCGGTGAGAATCAGGCCGGTGACCGACAGTGCGGCCATCAGCGTCGAGGTACGTCGGGACAGGTTCATACGAGTTCGCTTTCATGTTGGGAAGCAGTGGAATTGGCTGTTCTGGTTCGTGCTCGACGGACCGATCCGAGGATCATGTCGACGGCGAGGAACGCAACCAGGCTGAGCCCGAGGAGTGGGACGAACCAGCCGACAGCGACCGCGACCACCGACAGTACGACCGCCGCGATCGGCGAGATGCGGCGAGTACCGCCACGTAGCGGCGGCCGCCCCGCGGTGAGACCGGTCGCCTTGGTGGGGCGGCGTTTCCACCACATCATGTAGCCGCGCACGATGACCGATGCAAGGGCGACTGCGAGAGCAAGCAGGGCAAGCTGATTGGCCACACCGAAAAGCGTGCCCATGTGCAGCTGAATACCCCAGGCCGACAGCTTGGCCGCCAGTGGCCAGTCCGAGAAGTACTGAGTGTCGATCACCGTGCCGGTACTGCCGTCGATCGAGACGGAGTTGTTCGACATCACCCAGGGCTGACGCGTTTCGGCGACGACGAACGCCGTGTCGTCCGACGCCGGGATCGACGCCTCCACTGCTCCGTCGACGGCGTTGGCTTGTGCAATGTCGAGGACCGAATCGATACGCCCGACGTTGTTTTCGATTGTCGACGCATCGGCCGGCATCTCCATCGAATGCCCGGCGTGACCGGAATGGTCGCTCGTCGCCGCGTCGGACGAACCGATCGTCTTCGTGACGGCGGGGGTGGTCCAGCTCAGTGCCGACCGCAGCTCGGTGACGTTCTCACCCGCGTAGGTGGACCAGGTCAGACCGGTGGCGGACAGGAAGATCAGACCGACAGCAATCCAGATACCAGCCACTCCATGCCAGTTCAACGACCGGTTGCGCCCCTTCGACTGTCGATCGAAGGTGAGCAGTCGAGCCTTGTCGCGATTGCGTCGATAGCGCTCGAACCACAGGTAGAGGCCACCGAGCGCGATCACCCACAACCACGAGGCCGCCAGTTCGCTGTAGAGGCGACCTGGCTCCCCCAGATGCAGGTGCCGATGCAACTCGGATATCCAGGTACGCAACGGCAATGCGCTGGACGAGCCGTAGACCGCCAGTTCGCCGACGGACGTCGCGGTGGCAGGGTCGACGAAAACGGCCAGCCGCTGGGATTCGCCGAGGCTCGGGTCGGTGAACAGCACCCGAGTGGTGTCGCCTGCCTCGGCTGCGGGGCGGACGGCGGCGACGGTGAGGTCCGGCCGCTCGGCCTGGGCCGCCTGGATCTGTTGTGCGACCGGCACGGCTGGGCCGGTCGAGTCCACCTGGACGTAATCGCGGTAGACGAGTTGTTCGAGGGTCGGCGCAACGGCGTAGAGGCCGCCGCTGATGGTGGCGATCAGGATGAACGGCGCAACGAGGATGCCTGCATAGAAGTGCAGCCGCAGGATCAGCGGACGCCAGCTACGGGGACTGGTCGGGCGGGTGGGCGGGGAAGGATCGGCGACGCGTTCCATTTCCGGTGTGGACACGAGGACTCGTTTCGTGAGGGCGTGAGTGGGCGCGCGGGTATGCGCGAGGTGGCATCGCACGACGGATCGAGCCGTGCGTAGACGGCGCGAATTCACGACAGTGCGAGGTACAGGATCGAATGCGGCAACAACCCACTACCCGACGCCTGACGAGCAGGGCGAGTGAGACGGTGGGCTGTGCTCAGGCAGTACGAGCCGGTGGTCCTCGGTTCCCACAACCCGAGAGGTCGAGCAGGAGCGTCGATCCCGGGATCCGATACACCGGGAGCGGCGGAGCGATGCGATTGTCGTCGACGACGAGCGCCGTCAGCAGAGGCAAAGCCCTGCGGAGTGAGGTGACTGCACGCCGAATTCCGTGCTCGGCTCCGCGAATGGCGAGTGCGCCGACCAGGATGGCGACCACATGGGCCGCGAACATCTGCTGGGTGATCATCGGACCGTGATGGTGACCGTCGACGACGGTGAGCAGCAGGTGGCCGATCGACTGCGCTACCGCCAGAATCACCAGCAGTTGGACGCGAGGTGCACCGAGCCGCGGTGCCACTGCGGTCGCGTATCCGACGGCAGCGCACGCGAGTGCCAACAGCACGATCGCGGCGTCGGACGGGGGCATCCCGCCACCCATGGTGTGGGCAGAGGCGGTGATCAACGCCGAGAGTCCGCCCACGGAGGCACCGCGCAGAGGCGCGAATCCATCCGTTGGCGCAGACATGGACGGAAGCTTACTACCAACTACACCGAGTAGTAGCTCGAGGCACGTGGTCGCAGGAAGCCGATCCGACGGTCTTTTTCCGGACGGTTATCCTGATCTTCGGTACTCGAACGATCAACGGTCGAGCCTCGGGATCGAGAGTGGACGTACATGGCAGAGAATTCGGACGCGGCTCAAGCGCGGGTGTTCGCCGACATGCTGACCACCGAGATCGCCGCCGCGTCCACTCGAATCGAGGAGTCCCAGCAACTCGCCCGCAAGGCACAGCGAGTCGGCGATTCGCGCAGTCACGTATGGCACAGCGACGAAGCGCAGACGCAGAAGCAGTCACTGTACGAGTTGCATCGCCAGCTGGATGCCCTGAGAAATCGATTCCCCACCATGAATGCCGGCTCGGGAGCATCCATCTGAACGCCCGATCCCCCGGGAGACCGATGTTCGTCGCGGAGTGATCTGCGGGTCAGGCCTTCCCTACGACCGCGCTGATCAGCTCGGCCAGTTCCCCAGTCGCCTCCTCGGGCTTCAGCGATCCGGATACTGCCGCCTGTGACAGCGCTTCCGCTGCTCCGAAGATCGCGGTGATCGACGGTGCCGGAATCTCACCGGAGGGGCAGTACGGCTCGAGAATCGACCGGCAGCGTTCGGAGTACGCGCGTTCCGCCGAGCGTTTGACCTGTTCGAGTTCGGGCGAACCCTCCAGTGCCGCAAGCACACCCGTCAGCTCACGCCCCTGAGCCAACGCGCAGCCCACGTACGAGTCGGCGATGGCGCGGGCACGCCCGTCCAACGACGCGGCCGCGGAATCGAGGGACTCCTCCAGCATCACCGTCTGCCGGTCGTCGAATTCCGTGAACAGCGCGGCCAGGAGTTCGGCGCGCGAGGCGAAATGGCTGTACACCACCGGTTTAGCCACACCGGCATGTTCGGCGAGTCGTCCCAGCGTGAGGGCATCCGCCCCCTCTGCTCGCACGAGAGCCCACGAGACCTCGACCAACTGGTCGTATCGGTCCGAGCGAGACAGTCGCGTCCGAGCCATCGGAGACCTCCTTGCGCTATATACGAATAGTAACCTACTCTTGGTACATAGCCGTTTCACCTCACCGAAGGAACCAGCCATGACCGCACTCGTCGTAGTCTCCCATTCCGACCCCGGCTCCCTGACCCACCACGTCGCCCGATCCGTATCGGACGCGATCCGCACCGCAGGCGGCACCGTCGAGACGGCCGATCTCGCCGCCGAGGGCTTCGATCCACGATTTTCCGACGGCGATCTGAATCTGTTCCGGGGCACAGGAACGACACCCTCGGACGTGCTTGCCGAGCAAGAAAGAATCGACCGCGCCGATCAGTTGGTACTGATCTTTCCCATGTACTGGTGGTCCATGCCCGCCCTGTTGAAGGGGTGGATCGATCGGGTCTTCGTCAGCGGATGGGCCTACGACATCACCGCCGAATACGGCATCGTCAAGAAGCTGGATCGACTCACCGTCCACCTGGTCGTCCTGGCAGGCGACGACGCCGACAGCTTCGAGCGCCACGGGATCGACGTGGCCTTCCGGACGCAGATCGAACGCGGAATCGTCGAATACTGCGGTGCAACAGTCGGATCGACGACCTTCCTGCACGAAACCGATACCAGGAGTCGCGAGGATTTCGCTGCCGAGGTCGCCGATCTGGGTTCTGCCCTGGCTGCCCGAGCGGTCGGTAGCCAGAAGGTCTTCGAGTCGGTCGGTGTTCCGACGCCGTGAGCTTTCGCCGATCAGGCCTGGTCGAGCGACGGGTACTTCTCGAGCGCATCGGCCAGTAATGGACCACCGAACGGAGTCTCGCTCATCTGCTCGAAAGGCAGCCTGAACCCGGTGACGGCCTCGAAAATCCGTTCACCGAGCACGTTGCGATCTCCGACTCCCCGCGTGGCAATGCTTATCTCGTACAGATCCTGTCCGGGTGCACGACGCCTGGACGAGCTCGAGTGCCGCTCGTCGGATTGCCCCGCGCGTTCCGACGCCAAGTCGACACGAGTGCAGTATCGGCCGATCTCGTCGAGAATCGGAGCCGTCGCCGACTCCACCCGAAGGGCGAGATCGTCGGCTTCGTCCGCCGTTGCGTAGAACTGAAACCCGAACTCGATGATGGTCGACTCGTCGAAAGGCTCGGGCGGGTCGGGGGGAAACTCGGCTACAGAGGCCTGCAAGACGTCCGTGCCGCCGACTTTTCCGAGGTCGTCGCGGACGGTTTCGATCAGACACAGCATGGCGTGTCCGGACAGACGCGCGTGGCGGGCGAATATGTCGAGGCCCCCCAGCGCCGTCGGTCGATCGATATCGAGAAGAGAATCGAAGCCGGCGATGGCCAACACCGTTCCGGCACTGCTCGAGTCGCTTCCGTAGCTGTACCGCCCCACGTCTCCGAGACATTCGTTCAGTGCATCGAGATTTCGCCCGTAGTAGCCGGGAAAGGACAGTGCGGTAGCGAGGGCCGTATGCATAGCGGCAACATCGAGCCAGGAGCCGGCATCGAGGCGGTGCACCACATAGTCGAGATCTGCCAGGTGCGCGCTCGCGGTGTCGAGTCCGAAACGGTCTCGATACCGATGGACGGAACCGTTCTGTAGCAGTTGCCAATCGAAGCCCCGGGCCTGAACGACGAACAGTTCGTGATCGGTGGGGTCGAAAATGACTGCTCTGCTGGAATTTCGCTCGCACACGCGGCGTGCCGCTTGGTCCTGCCATTCGGGCATGGGCATCCATCGAGCATGTCATGGACTTTCGAAGAACTGACTCCTCGAACGCTCACACGTCGAACGACACCGAGTTTCCGCCCGCCCGCTTCGCGGCGTACATCGCAACGTCCGCTCGGCTCCAGGCTCCGCGGAAGTCACGAGCAACGGAGGTGCCCTCGAGGTGAGCACCGCCGACGCTGACGGTGACGCCTACCTCCGAGTCTGCTGCCAGCCGTGTCTGTAGATCGGTGAACTGTTCGATCGCCGCGACTGTGTCGACGTAGGTGAGGATCGCAAATTCTTCGCCGCCGGTACGCGCGGTGATGGCGGGCGGCGGGAATGCCGCGTCGATCGCCTCGGCCGTCACTCGAAGTACGACGTCACCGTGTGCGTGCCCGAACCGGTCGTTCACGAGCTTGAACCCATCCAGATCGACAACGAGCACAGCCGCTGTGCTGCCGTGCTCGTCCGGGTCGTTGCCTCGCTGAGTGATCGCCGCGTCCAATCCTCGTCTGTTCCTCAGCCCGGTCAGCGGATCGTAGAAGGCAGTGGCCGCATCGCTGCGCAACAACAACAGAAGTGACTGGGTCAGTATCGGCGCAGAGAACAGGATCAGGGTCAGAAGAATCAGATAGGCGTACGCCAGCACCACATCGGCCGAAGGCTCCATGACAGCCCTGAACAACAGTGCTCCGGTCACCGCGACGGACCAGGTCTGATGAGCCACGAACATCTTCGGATTGTGAAAAACCGCGATGTAGCTGCCGATGATCCCGAGGGCCGCTGCTCCGGGCAGCGCGACGAACGGATCGGCCAGCAGGAACAGCAGGGCCGCGATCGTGACCTCGATGTAGACGACGAACAACCTGGACATCGTCTCGGTAGGAATCGGTCCGCGGACCCACGCCAGTCCGACCAGTGTGTTCGCCGCTGCGATCGCATAGCCGGCTTTCTCGGCAGAACCGGAGTCGAAGCCAGCAGGTGTATGAGCAGCGGCGACGCAGAGTACCGCGAAGAACCAGCACCAGATGCCCACCGCGACGTGGACGTGGCTCAGCAGCGGGCTCATCCGATGGTAGGCGGCCGACCAGGCGAAATCGGCGGGAAACGACCACCATCGTCGAAGCAGATGCATGTGGATGTGGCCTTCGGGTACGAGGGTGACGTCACCACGACTCGACACTCGAGCACCGAGCCGACCCCGAGTCCCGTGGCGACGGGATCAGTCTGCCAGGGGACGCGATGCTCGCGGAAACCGGAACGATGTAATGCCTTCGCCGAGTCAGGCGGGAGTGAGACGGAAGATCGGGAATCGTCGCCCTTCGGCTGTCTCGACGTACTTCGCGAACCCCTCGGACGCGTCCAAGAATTTTTGCCAGTTCGCGTCCCACTCCTCGTCGGGGATTTCCGACACGGTCACCGAGATGGTTCGAACGTCCCCGTCGCCGGGAACCTCGATGTCGATGCCAGGGTGTGCACGGAGGTTGTGCACCCAGGCGGGATGTTTCGGCGAGCCGGCCGCTGATCCGACGATCAACCAGCTGCCGTCCTCCGAGATCGCCATCAATGGGTTCAACCGAATCTCGCCGCTCTTGGCACCGATGGAGTGCAGGACGACGAGCGCATCACCGAAGCCCGCCGTGGCCACGTGGCCGCCGTTCTTCCGAAATTCGTCGATGATCGCCTGGTTGAAGTCGGTCATGCGTCGAGTATGCCGCGCATCACGCCGGTTCGGAGTCGAACCCTCTGGACGATTTCCCTCCACGAAAGCCAAAGGTTAGCCTGTGCTCATGCGCGCCTCGGGCGCGCTGCGCCGTCGGGTGAACCCCGGCGGCTCGTTGCTGTGTGAACCCGAAGGACATTCCACGTGCTCAACGTTCGTCGCCGCGCAGGCACCCTCTCCGTCGCGGCCGCACTGGTCGGATCGCTCGTCGCGTGCGGAGCGTCCGAGGAGGTACCCGACGTGGCCGCGGCGGCCACCGATGGCGGAACCTCGTATCCGCTGACGATCGAGAACTGCGGCGAGTCGGTCACCTTCACCTCTGCCCCGCAGCGAGTGGTCTCGCTCGATCAGAACTCCACCGAAATTCTTCTCTCTCTCGGCGTGCAGGACCGAATGGTGGGCACCGCGTCGTGGACCGATCCGGTCCGCGAGAACCTCGCCGACGCGAACGCCTCGGTTCCCCGGCTGGCAGACAACGCCCCGACCTACGAGGTCGTCGTAGACACCGAGCCCGACCTCGTCACCGCGTCGTTCGGACGACACTTCGAACAGGGTGGCGTCGCCCAGCGTTCGCGCTTCACCGAAACCGGTGCCGCCACGTATCTTTCACCGACCGACTGCGACGCCGGCCGCAGCGTCAACGGGGGCAACACCCGAACGACGCCGCTCACCATGGAGTCGCTGTACCAGGAGATCACCGAACTCGCGGCGATCTTCGACGTCAACGAGCGCGGTGCCGAGTTCATCGACGAACTGAAGACCCGCATGGACGACGCCACCGCGACCACAGCGAATTCGGATGTCTCCGTGGCATTCTGGTTTGCGGACACCAAGAGCCCGTACATCGCAGGCGGACTCGGCTCGGCCGATCTGCTCGCCAGAACGGCCGGTATGACGAACGTCTTCGCCGATACCGACGACGATTGGCCCGCCGTCGGTTGGGAGACCATGGTGGATCGGGATCCGACCGTTCTCGTACTGGGCGACCTGGCGCGCAACCGTTTTCCCGGTGACCTGCTCGCCGACAAGATCGCATTTCTCGAGTCCGACCCCGTCACCAGCACGATGGCCGCCGTTCGTGACAAGCGCTACATCTCGCTGCACGGTGCGGAGATGAACCCGTCGATCCGGGCCGTCGACGGCGTCGAAAAGGTGTCCGCCGGACTGCGCGACCTGGGACTGTCGTCCTGACCACGACCGTCGCCCCGCGACCCACCGTCCAACGCTCGCAGACCTCCCTTCACCTGTGGCGTTGGGTGTTGGCTCTGCTGGGCGGTGTCGTGCTGTGTGTGGTGTCGATCTTGGTCGCCATCACCCTCGGGCCGGCGAACATCTCACTGGTCAACGTCCGCGATGTGGTGCTCAATCATCTCGGCATCACCGACGTCCCGGTGAAGGTGTCCAAGAATGCGATCGTCTGGGAGGAACGGCTTCCCCGCGCGCTGGTCGCCGCAGCCAGCGGCGTCGGGCTCGGTATCTGCGGCGTCATCATGCAATCGCTTCTGCGCAATCCGCTGGCCGATCCGTTCGTGCTCGGGGTGTCCTCGGGTGCGTCGACCGGTGCCGTCGTGGTCGGTGTTCTCGGTGTCGGCGGTGCCGCACTCGGACTGTCCGGCGGTGCCTTCATCGGCGCGCTCGTCGCGTTTGCTCTGGTGCTCTTCCTCGCCCGCATGTCCGGCAGCGGAAACGACCGCGTCATCCTCGCCGGTGTCGCGACCACCCAATTGTTCTCTGCGCTCACCTCGTTCGTGATCTTCGCGTTCGCGGACTCCGACGAGACCCGCGGCGTGATGTTCTGGCTCCTCGGATCGTTCGAGGGTGTGCGCTGGAACGACGTCGTGCTGTGCGTGACGGTGGCGGGCATCGGTGCGGTGGTGTGTTGCTACTACGCGTATGTGCTCGACGCGTTCGCGTTCGGCAACTCGGTGGCGTCCTCGCTGGGCTTCGACGTCAAGAAGGTACGCCTGGCACTTCTGATCGGAACCGCCCTGATCACCGCGACATTGGTCAGTGTGGCCGGTGCCATCGGATTCGTCGGCCTCATTCTTCCGCACGCAGCGCGACTGTTGGTGGGACCGAACCACAGCCGCCTCGTGCCCACCACTGCCATCATCGGCGCGATCTTCATGGTGTGGGTCGACGCCGTCTCCCGCGTCGCGTTCGCCCCTACCCCACTGCCGGTGGGTGTCGGCACCGCACTGGTCGGCGTTCCCGCCTTCATCGCAATCATGGCTCGCAAGAGGGGAATTCGATGACTCTGCACGCGTCGAACGTCTCGTGGAAACGCGGCGGGGCTCTGGTGGTCGACGGAGTGACGCTGCACCCCACGCCCGGCAGCACGGTGGGATTGTTGGGGCCCAACGGTTCCGGCAAGTCCTCGTTGCTGCATCTACTGGCCGGAGCGGCATCGCCCACCGCCGGTGTCGTCGAACTGGACGGCGCAGAACTCGGTTCGCTCAAACGCAAACACATCGCCCGCGCCGTCGCGGTCGTCGGACAGCACGCGCACACCGACGTCGACGTGACGGTCGGCGATGTCGTGCGTCTGGGACGTATCCCGCATCGCGGGGCGTTCGGTGGAAGCGACTTGGACGACGACGCAGTGGACGATGCGCTCGCGCAGACCGGACTCACCGACAAAGCAGATCGATTGTGGCGCACGCTGTCCGGTGGTGAGCAGCAGCGAGCGCACATCGCACGCGCACTCGCCCAGCAACCCCGCGAGATGTTGCTGGACGAGCCGACCAACCACCTCGACATCCATCACCAGCTCGAATTGTTGGCCCTCGTCGCTCGTCTCCCGATCACCAGCATCGTCGCGCTGCACGACCTGAATCTGGCCGCGATGTTCTGCGACGAGGTGTTGGTGCTCCAGGACGGCAAGGTCGTCGCAGGCGGTGCCCCCGCGGAGGTGCTGACCGAAGAACTCATCGCCGAGGTGTACCGAGTGCGGGCGCGAGTGTCCGTGGACGGCGACGACGGACGGGTGCACATCCGTTTCGATGCGGCGGCCGGGTACGAGACCTTCGACGGGAAGAAGAACGCCAGCGTGGCGGCAGCATCTCGCCACTGATCGGCATCGGACTGCAGAGCCCCAGGGGATTGGGTGCCACGATTCGTGGTACCCCTGAACCATGAGCGAATCCACCAGACTGGGCGTGTCGACCACGAGCCTGCCCGCATTCGGGTTCGAATCGACCCTGGCCGACCAGGTTCCCGGCGTCACCGTGCCGTGGCAGGGCACCCACGCACCGGATCCTCGCGTGCTGATCCTCAACGACGGCCTGGCCCGGTCACTCGCGCTCGATCCGGAATCCTTGGCCACCGCCGAGGGGGCAGGCGTGCTGTCCGGGTCCATCCCTCCGGCCGACACCGTAACCGTGGCGATGGCCTATGCCGGTCATCAGTTCGGCGGTTACCAACCCTTGCTGGGCGACGGCCGAGCGCTGCTGCTCGGAGAGCTCCGCGATGATCGGGGCCGCCTGGTCGATCTGCATCTCAAAGGGTCCGGCGCAACACCGTTTTCGCGCGGTGGTGACGGGCGTGCGGTGGTGGCTGCCATGCTGCGCGAGTACCTGATCAGCGAGGCGATGCATGCTCTGCACATCCCCACCACCCGATCACTCGCTGTCGTGACGACCGGGGAGCAGGTGGTGCGAGAAGGAGGTCCGCAACCCGGCGCGGTGCTCGCCAGGGTCGCGTCCAGCCATCTCCGGGTGGGAACCTTCGAGTTCGCTGCTCGGCGGGAAGGACTCGCGCAGCCCCTCGCGGACTACGCGATCGCCCGGCACTACCCCACGTTGACCGAGCTCGAACCCGAGGATCGCTACCTCGCCTTCTTCGAGGCCGTCGTGGAGGCTCAGGCGTCCCTGGTGGCCAGGTGGATGTCGGTCGGATTCGTTCACGGCGTCATGAACACCGACAACACGACGATTTCCGGCGAGACCATCGACTACGGACCGTGTGCCTTTCTGGACGCCTACGACCCGGCAACGGTGTTCAGCTCCATCGACCACGGCGGACGTTACGCCTACGGCAACCAACCCGCCGTTCTCGGCTGGAACTTGGCGCGATTCGGCGAAACACTACTGCCACTGGTCAATTCGGAGCCGAACGACGCCATCTCCGCCCTGACCGCGGTCCTGGACACGTACGGGGATCGCTACCGACAGCACTACTCCGCCGCGATGGCGGCCAAACTCGGCCTGGGAGACGACGGCGTGGACGCGGAGCTCGTCGACGACCTGCACCGGTTGCTCACGGACCACCGCGCCGACTGGACCCTCACCTTCCGCGCTCTCGCCGAGAACCTACGAGGGAACTCGGCACCGTTCGATTCACTCGTCCCACCCGATGCATCCGGCAGTTGGCTCGCGCGTTGGCGTGCTGCGGTCGCTGTTCGCGGAGAGGGATTCTCCTCGGTCGCCGACGCCATGGACCGCGTCAACCCGGCTTACATTCCTCGGAACCATCTGGTCGACGCCGCTCTCCAGGCTGCGACGAACGGCGATCTCGGACCCTTCGAGCGCTTGCTCGAGGTCGTCACGTCGCCGTTCGGGCGACGCGAGGACCGGTCGGAGTACGCCCTGCCTGCGCCCGGAAACTTCAGCGCCGGCTTTCAGACGTTCTGTGGTACCTGACGATGTGAAGGGCAGCGCGATCAGGCAGGCGCAGCGAAGAATTCGAGGGCGATGTCGTCGGGATCACGGAACGAGATTCCAGACCCGTAGTGCGCGTGCTTGATTCCGCTGTGAACGATGCCGAGTCGGTCGAGCGTCGACACCCATGACGCCAGATCGTCCTGTGTGCAACCGAACGCGATGTGGTCCACACCCGGTCTCTTCTCGTCGAAGGCACCTGAGACCTGAGCCTCGCCGTGGGTGTGCAATCCGAAGAGCATGCCGCCGTCGAGCGCAAACACGGTGTGGTGATAGTTGCCGGATTCTTCGTCCTCGTCGAGAACGGGCGGCGCGTCGAACAGTCGTGCGTACCACTCGGTGCTGGCGGCAAGATCGGATACGGTCACGGCCACGTGGGAGAGACCGGGGAATTGCGGCATGCGCTGGTCCTTTCGTCGTCACCGTCCACGTTAGGCACCAACGTCTGCGTGCTACCGACGATCAGGGGAATACTGCCCATTCGGCGGGGTTCGGCCCAACCATCCCTGGTACCTCATCCCTGCGGCGGCTCCATGAATTCGATGGTCTCACCGTCCGGGCCCACTGCGTACATGACTCGGGTGCCCACCTTGGCACCGCCGGCAATCGGTTGTGGAGTTCCCTGCGCCGTCCATCCGAACTCGGCGATACGCGTCAGGACCGCATCGATGTTGTCGACCTCGAAAGCGAGATGTGCGAAACCCGGATCGTAGGGTCGAGACGACCCTCGCTCTCCCTGCACGTTGCGGTATTCCAGCAGCTCGACCGTCTGATCCGCAACGGAGACCACCGCCATCCGGACTGCGGCCCCGTGTGCTCCGGTGACCTCTCCGAGAAACTCTCCACTCATCTCACCCGTGCGTTCGAGGGACGCTCCGAGACCGTCGATCCAGAACCTGAGGGCGTCATCGAGGGAACCGACGGAGAATCCGACGTGGTCGGAGCGACGGAGTCGAAAGGACCGGCCCTGGAAGTCTTCACCCGGTGCGTTCACGAGGTGCGCTTCTGTTCGGCTCGTACGAGGCCGCCGCCGACGATCAATCGTTGGATCTCACTGGTGCCCTCGTACAGTCGGAGCAGCCGTACATCACGGTAGATACGTTCGACCGGCACCTCCCGCATGTATCCCGCACCGCCGTGGATCTGGACGGCCAGATCGGCGACCTTGCCGACCATCTCGGTGCAGAACAGCTTCACGGCAGACGGAGCGATGCGCCGATCGGTGTTCTGCACCCATGCCCGAGCCGCTTCACGAACCATCGCCCGGCCCGCCATCACACCGACCTGCTGATCGGCGATCATGGCCTGCACCAGCTGGAAGTTTCCGATCGGCTCGCCGCCTTGAGTCGAGGCCGCGGCATACGACACCGATTCGTCCAATGCGCGCTGCGCCTGGCCGACGGCAAGCGCGGCGATGTGTACTCGCCCGCGTGCCAGTGACGTCATCGCCGCCTTGTACCCGATATCGCCGGTACCGCCCACCAACGCGTCGGCCTCGACACGCACGTCGGTGAAGTTCACATCGGCTGTGCCGGAGCCCTGCTGCCCCATCTTCGCGTCCTTGGCACCGACCTCGATTCCCGCCGTGTCAGCGGGAACCAGGAACACCGCGATACCGTTGCCGCTCTGCGGTTTCGGATCGAGTCTCGCGAAGACGACGAACATGTTTGCGATCGGCGCGTTGGTGATGTATCGCTTGCTGCCGTTGATGACCCACCCGGTGCCCTCGACCTTCGCAGTGGTCTTCAAGCCCGCCGGATTGGATCCGGCCCCGTCCTCGGTCAGCGCGAAGGAGGCAACGATGTCGCCGGCTGCCATGCCCGGCAACCATGTCGCCTTCTGTTCCTCCGTGCCGAATCCGACGAGCACCTGCCCGGCGATCCCGTTGTTGGTGCCGAACATCGATCGCAACGCCAGCGAGGTGTAGCCGAGCTCCATCGCGAACTCGACGTCCTGGATCAGGTTCAGGCCCAGACCGCCCCACTCCTGCGGAAGCGCATAGCCGAACAGCCCCATCTCCGCAGCCTGCGTCCGCAGATCCTCGGGGATCGAATCGGTGTTCATGATCTCGAGTTCACGCGGAACCACCCGTGACCGAACGAAATGCGAGATCTGCTTCAGCACGTCCGCGAAGACGTCGTCGGGTACATCGGGGTTCAGCGTGTCCATGGGACAACTATCAGCTAAGGCGATGCACTTCGTCTACTGACCGACTGGCCTTTCCTGCCAACGAGCGGATCGACGGCGGTCGACGAGTCCGACGAGCTGATCGACTTTCATCGCTGACTCGCCCGTCGACCAGACGATGCGCCGAAATCATCGAGGGCCCGCTCCAGGTCGAGGACGTCCGCATATTTGGCCTGCAGATCCAGCAAGTTCGACTCGTGCATTCCGGGTTCGCGGTCGCCGCACGCATCGGCGACCACGAGTGGCCGGAAGCCGTGCTGCAGTGCGTCGGTGGCACTCGCACGGATGCAGCCGCTCGTGGTCAGCCCACAGATGTACAGCGTGTCGATACCGCTCGCTGTGAGTGTGGCAGCAAGTGAGGTGCCGAAGAATGCACTCGCGTACTGCTTGGTCACCACGGTTTCGCCCGCGAGCGGACGGGGTTCCGCCGGAAAATCGCCGAGCTCCGAGCCTTCCTCGAAGATCTTCAACGCCGGGATCTTGGACATGAACAGGCCGCCGTCACGTCCACCGGGCTGATAGCTGACCCGGGTGAACACGACCGGAACACCGGCGGACCTGGCGGTCGAAACCAGTTGTGCCGCAGCTGCTACCGCCGCATCCACCGGAGCACGCAGGGGCGAGCCGTCCACCAGGTAGGCCGCGACGATGTCGACCACCAGAACCGCGGGGCTACGGCCCGGGCCCAGCTCACCCGCAAATCCCGATTCCCGGTACGACCCGAGGGTGTCACTCACGCTCGCACGGCCTTTCTGACGTTCACCGGCGGACGGGGCGCGGGAAGGCCGGTTTCGGCCTCGCACCGCTCGAGAATCACGTCGATCGACGGTCCCTTGTCGAACACCTCGATCTCCCCGCGCGCGGCCGACATCTCGCTGCGAACAGTCGCGGAGGCGGACGAATCGACGACACCGCCGTCATCGCAGACGATCCCGTACCCGATCCGAGCACCCTCGGTACTGACCAGACCCCGCCGAACTTCGAGACCGACCAGTTCGGGATCTCGGGTCAGCGGGTCACCCCAACCGCCGCCGCCCCACGTGACGAAGTGCAGTACATCGCCTCGTCCCACCGGCACCTCGTGGATCTTGCTGGCCAGTACCTCGACCTCACCCGATGCCCGAACGATCCACTTCTTCCCTCTCGCACCGGGTTTGCCGCCGTTGACTCCCCACGGATATGTGAGCCACCGGTCGTCGTGGATGGCAATGGTGCCCGGTTCCTCGAAGTAGTAGGCCACGTCGACGCCGTTGCCGCCGCGGTGCAGTCCGGCACCACCTGTATCGGTGACGGTCTCCCACCGCTCGATGCGCAGCGGGTAGTAGGACTCGAGGTACTCGCAGGGGATGTTGACGAACGACGGCCACAGCGAGTGCCCGTCGGGTCCGTCTCCCATCGGACGACCGGGGATGCCGCCGAATCCGATGGAGTACAGCTGGAACCATTCCCCGTCTCGCGCACCCCCGTCGTAGTGACCGGAGTACATGAAGTGCGGCGAGGACGAGAAGCCGGCGGCGTTGAGAATTTCGGGATTGTTCTTGCCCAGCAGCCCACCGAAAAGGTCGAAGACGCGGCCGATTCCGTGATTGCGGCCGTTGAGTGCGGCCGGATAGCGCGGCTTCCAGAACGAGTCCTCGGGAATGGTCACGTCGATCAACGGATAGAAGCCGTCGTTCCAGAGAATTTGCGGATCGGCCACGGTGATGACGTAGATACCGAAGAACATGCGCACGAGGTTCTCGTTGATGAAGTAGTTGATCGGACCGACGGCCTGGGGCGCGGCCTTGCTGAAGTCGAGGTGGATCTTCTCGCCGTGTCGAGTCAGCTCGATCGTCAGTTCGTAAGGGCCGTAGCCACACCCGTCATCGCAGATGAAGTCGCTGAACTCGATGGTCTCGCCGTCGACGAACAGCATCGCGAGCAGCACCTTCATGGCCTGATAGTTCCGGTCGAGCAACGCGTCGAGCGCCGACAGGTACACGTCCACACCGAACCGGTCGCAGAGCTCCACGATGCGCCGCGATGCGGTGGTGCACGCCGCGACGAGTCCGTTGAGGTCTGCCCGGTTCCAGTCCGGTTTGCGCACCTGGTTGAGAATGATGTCCAGGGCGGTCTCGTTCAATTCGCCTGCGCTGTAGAGCTTGAAGGGCGGAATGATGACGCCCTCCTCGAAGATGGTGTGCGCATCGGTCGGCATCGACGACGGCGTCTTACCCCCGACGTCGGCCATGTGCCCGAACATCGACGACCAGCCGACGACGCGTCCACTGTGGAAGATCGGGAGGACGATGAGCCAGTCGTTGGCGTGGCTGATCGCGGCACCACAGGCGTACGGATCGGAGGTGAGCAGGATGTCGCCCTCGCCGACGGTGCCAGAGAAGTTGTCGAGGAAATCGGGGACGGACAGACCGAACTGCCCGACCACCATCTTGCCGCTCGGATCCGCGATGAGCGGGAATTCGTCGTGCTGTTCACGAATACCCGGTGACAACGCCGTTCTGAACAGCACCTCATCCATCTCCGCCCGTGCGTTTCGCAGGGCGTTCTCGATGATGTCGAGCGTGATCGGGTCGACCGGAACGGTGGTGAACGGAGTCTTCGAGGTCTCGATGATGGTGGCCATCAGTTCTCCTGGAGTCGCGTGGTGCGGTGGGTATCGTCGGTGTCGACAGGCGCGATGAGAAGGCAAGCACTCCGGTGGACCGTCGCTGCGTGACCGGACAGCACCAGCGTGGTGGAGTCCATCTCGGTGATCACCGCGGGGCCCGTGACGACGTTGCCGGCCAACAGTTTCGAGCGGTCGTAGATGCCGGCCTTCGTGTGCTGCCCGTCCATCCACACGTCGTTCGTGGTGATCAGCGCCGCGGACGGATCGTCGGTGCCCTCCGCCAACGGCTGGAACGCCACCTCGGGACGTGGACCACTGACCGTGACCCGAAGATTGATGACCTCTCGTTCGTTCTTCAGCAGGAACGAGAACAGTCGCTGGTGTTCGGCATCGAAAGCAGAGCCGAGGGTGGACAACAGCTCACCCGAATCGAGGGCGGCCGCGTCGATATCGACGGGAATCTCGAAGCCCTGGCCCTGATAGCGCAGGTCCACTTGATATTTGGCGGTCTGCTGGTCTGCCTGCACCCCCTCGGCAGAGAGCCTTTCCGACGCCGACTCGGCCAATTCGGCAAGGGCTGTTCGCAACTCGCCGTCGTCGATGTCGGAGAAGGCGCGCACCATGGTGCGCGCGGCCTCGTCCCGAAGACACGTCGTGGCGTCGCCGTACGCGCAGAGAACCCCGGGCGACGGTGGCACGATCACCGGCCACGAACCGGTGAGTCGACCCAGAGCGTTGGCGTGCAGGGGCCCGGCACCGCCGAACGAGACGAGCGCGAAATCGCGAGGGTCGTAGCCCTGTTGCACGCTGACCAACCGCAGGGCGCCGAACATGTTCTCGTTGACGATGTCGACGATCCCTGATGCGGCTTCCTCGGGACTTCCCAGGCCGATGGCGTCGGCGATCGTCGCCACGGCGGTACGGCTCGCCTCGGCGTCGAGATCGACCTCCCCACCCGCCAACGAGGCAGGGAGATAACCGAGTACGACGTTCGCGTCGGTCACCGTCGGGTCGGTTCCGCCCTTCCCGTACGCGGCCGGTCCGGGGTCGGCACCGGCCGATTGCGGCCCGACCCGCAGTGCGCGCGTCAACTCGGGCACGTGCGCGATGGAGCCGCCACCGGCTCCGACCGTGCGCACGTCCACGCTCGTGGCGCGGACGGCAAGGTCGCCGACCTTGGTCTCACGGCCGATACGTGGTTGACCACCGAGTACGAGGGCGACGTCGGTCGACGTCCCGCCCATGTCGAAGGTGAGGAAGTCGGAGAATCCGGCTTGTTCGGCAAACCAGACGGCACCGGTGACACCACCGGCCGGGCCGGACAACAGCAACGACACCGGTGCCTCAGATGCCTTTGCCGACTGCACCAGTCCCCCGTCACTCCGGAGGATGGACAGTGGAGCCTTGATCCCCCTGTCCTGCAACGAATTGTCCAGGTTACGGACGTATCGCGATACCTCCGGTTGCACGTAGCTGTTGGCGACCGTGGTCAGAGTTCGCTCGTATTCGCGCATCTCGGGCAGGACCTGGCTGGAGATGGAGATCGGAATGCCCGGAAGCTCGTCGGCAGCCCACTCGGCGATCTGCTTCTCGTGGGTGTCGTTCGCATACGAGTTGATGAGTGAGATCGTGAGAGCTTCGATGCCGGCACCTGCCAGTCGACGCAATTGAGTCCGCGCCTGGTTCTCGTCGAGCGCCGTCACCTCGCTGCCGTCCGCCGCCAGGCGACCCACGACCTCGACGGTGTTCTCCAGCGCTGCAAGCGGTTCGGGCTTGGGCCAGATGATCCACCCCGCCAGACCGCCCGGAACGTACGATCTGGCGATCTGCAGGACTTGCCGGAATCCGTCCGTTGTCACGAGTCCGACGCGCGCACCGCGGCCCTGAAGGATGGCGTTGGTCGCGACCGTGGTGCCGTGCAGGACCTGATCGATCTCCGACGGTTCGATCCCGGCCTCCGAACATACTTTGTCGATGCCGTTCAGTACCCCGACGGACTGATCGGCGGGTGTCGACGGAGTCTTGGCTCTGAAGGTGGTACCGGTCGTTTCTTCGAGAAGCAGGACATCGGTGAATGTTCCGCCGACGTCGACGCCGAGTCGATAGCGCATGATGATCTCCCGTGGTGTGCGGTGCGATGAGTGAGGGCGATGCGGCCGAGCTCAGATGATGCCGCGGTCGACGAGCGCAGCCCGTTCGGCCTCGGTGAGACCGAGAAGCGACCCGTAGATGTCCGAGTTGTGTTCGCCGAGTTCGGGTCCTGCATGCCGGACGGCACCGGGACTGTCGCTGAGCTTGGGCACGACCCCCGCCATCGGGATCTCGCCGAAATCGGGGTGGGCCAGCCGCACGATGGCCTCACGGGCCGCGAAATGCGGATCGTCGAACATGTCGCGAGCGGTGTAGATGCGGCCGGCGGGGACGCCGGCATCGTGAAGAATGTCGAGGACCTCGTCGGTTCCGAGCTCTGCGGTCCACGCTCCGATGATGGCGTCGAGTTCTTCCATGTTGACCCCACGTGACGCGTGGTCGACATAACGAGGATCGGATACGAGATCGGCCCGGCCCATAGCGGTGACCAGGCGGGCATATACCGAATCCTGGTTCGCGGCAACCAGAATCATCTCCCCGCCCTTCGTGGGATAGACGTTGCTCGGCGCAATGTTCGGCAGCACCGACCCGGTGCGCTCGCGCTGGTAACCACCGATCTCGTATTCGGGGAGCAGTGATTCCATCATCGCGAGCACGGCCTCGTAGATCGCCGAATCCACCAGTTGCCCACGCCCCGTTCGCTCCCGATGGTGAACGGCAGTGAGGACGCCGATCGTCGCGAACACCGCAGCCAGGGAGTCACCGAGCGAGATGCCGGCCCGAGACGGTGGCAGATCGGGATTGCCGGTCACGTAACGGATTCCGCCCATTGCCTCACCGATCGAACCGAACCCGGCTCGGGGAGAGTAGGGCCCGTCCTGGCCGTATCCGGTGACCCTGGCCATGATCAGGCGTGGGTCGAGCGTGCGCAGATCCTCGTACCCGAGCCCCCATCGCTCGAGGGTGCCGGGGCGGAAATTCTCGACGACGATATCGGACTTGCCGATGATGTTGCGCGCCAGCGCTTGTCCTTCTTCGGTGCGAAGATTGCACGTCACCGACTTCTTGTTTCGCGCCACCACCGGCCACCACAGCGACTTGCCGTGGGGTTTTTCCCGGCCCCATTGCCGCATCGGGTCTCCCTTGCCCGGCGGCTCCAGCTTGATCACCTCGGCTCCGAAATCGGCGAGAAGCTGTCCGCAGAACGGCCCGGCCAACAATTGACCCATCTCGACTACTCGCAGGTCTGACAACGGCCCCGGGGTGGCTTCGCTCATTCGGACTCCTTGACTTCGTCGGGTGTGAGGGATTGGAGCAGAACGTGTTTCGCGGCACGGACGTGAGCACGCATCACCGAATCGGCCCAGATTTCGTCACCGCTGGTCAGTGCTGCCACCAGATCGCGATGGTGCGCGTGACTACGAGCGACGTCGGCCGGTGCATAGCGGTGGAAGGTACGCATCACGAGGGGGAACTGGATGACTGCGCCGAGCATCGTCAGCAAGCGAGTACTGGCGGCGGCAGTACGCACGATGGCGTGGAACTCGTCGTTCAGCTGCGCCATCAGGTCGAGTTGCTGCCCGTTGGCCGCGGCCGACTCCATCAGGTCGCACAATTCGCTCAACCTGTCGATGTCCTTGTCGCCGATGCGGCGCGCCGCCCGAGCCGCGGCCATCGCTTCCAGCGTCATGCGCAGGTCGTAGATCTCCTCGAGATCGTCTGCCGTCCAGGTGTAGACACGTGCGCCCCGGTGGGGAACGACCTCCACGAGCCCTTCCATCTCGAGTTGCCTCAGAGCCTCCCGGACGGGTGTCCGACTGGTCTCGGTCAGTTCGGCGATATCGACCTCACCCAGCCGTGCGCCGGGCGCATAGGTTCCCGCGATGATGCCGTCGCGGATGTGGGAATACACGCGATCCACGGCCCTGACCATGCAGGCCTCCATTCGATGATGGGTGATTGTTCACAACTTAGGGCTGTGGCGCTGAGTTGTCAGCGCTTCCAGAAAATTGAAACCGGCAAAATCGAGGTATTGCATGCAATACCGTTCAGGTGGAAGATCGGTCCATGACTTCCGTGCACCTTGTCGAAGTGGGCCCGCGTGATGGATTGCAGAACGAGAAGACTGCGCTGTCGGTGGATCAGAAGATCGAGTTGATCGCCCGCAGCGTTGCAGCGGGAGCCAAGCGAATCGAAGCGGTCAGCTTCGTCAACCCGAAACGGGTGCCACAGATGGCAGGTGCCGAGGACGTGATGGCCGGGATCGAGCGACGCGACGACGTGTCCTACATCGGCCTCGTGCTCAATCGCCGCGGTCTCGACAGAGCGATAGAAGCACGCGTCGACGAGGTCAACGTCGTGGTCGTCGCATCCGAGGAGTTCAGCCGGCGAAATCAGAATTGCTCTGTCGCAGAGGCAGTGTCGACTGCACGCGATGTCATTCGAGATGCAGGGTCCGCAGGCCTGGCCACCACCGTCACCATCGCGGCAGCGTTCGGTTGCCCGTTCAGTGGCGAAGTGGATCCTCGGTTCGTGGGCGAGATCCTTGCGCAGTTGGCCGACGACCGACCGTCGGAGATCGCTCTGGCGGACACTATCGGCGTCGGTGTGCCGGCACAGGTGCGCGTGTTGGCCGACACCGCACGTACACGAGCACCGGGAATCCCGCAGCGCTGGCATTTCCACAACACTCGAAACACGGGGTACGCCAACGCATTGACGGCACTGGATACGGGCGCGCAGGCGTTGGACGCCAGCATCGGCGGCTTCGGGGGATGCCCGTTCGCCCCCGCAGCGACGGGCAACATAGCGTCCGAGGACCTGATCTACGCACTCGATCGATCCGGGGTCGACACCGGTGTGCGTCAACAGGTTCTGGTCGAGGCCGCCTCGTGGCTCGGGAATGCACTGGGCAAAGAGGTGCCCGCACTACTCGGACGGGCCGGGGCTTTTCCGAGCGGGTGAGCGCACGCCGGCACCGTTCACCGGATCCGCGGCGGGCCACAACTCGGCGGCGTCGATCCTTCGAGGGACAGATCAGCGACGGGTCGCGACGAACACGTCGACCGGATGCGGCACCCGAGGTCTGCCGTCGGTGCCCGGCACCGAGACCGCATCCAGGTAGGCCCGCACCGGCCCGCGCAAATCCGGGGTCAGCCTGGCCTGCACCGCAAAGTCCAACACCTCGTCACTCGCGGAGGCGAGGTCGATCTGCGCGTCGAGTGCAATCACGTCGTCGAGGAAAATCCCGGCGTCGACGAAGGCCTTCTCGACATCGGCGCTGAACCACTGCCGGTGGCCCTCCAGCGGCGGGGCGAGGGCGACCACCAACGCGTTGAGTGCGGCCGTCGGCGCTATGGCCACCCACAGCTGGCCGCCTGGTCGCAACAGGCCGAGCGCGACACGCAGCGTCGTGCCCAGGTCCGGGACGTAATACATCGAGTGCACGAACATCACGACATCGAAGGTTTCGTCCAGCGAGGAGTCGTCGAACGGGGCGACATACGCGTCGGAGCTGAGCTCGTCCGCTCCCAGCGCGGACATGGTGGCGGCGAAGCGCTCCGCACTTCCCACCCAGGGGTCGACGCCGACGTACCGAACCGGTCGGCCGGGTACCCCCTGCACCAGCCCCGCCGCCAGCCGCGCGTCCAGCGAACCGTCACCGCAGCCCACCGACAGCACCGAGATCGGGCCATCCCCCATTCCGGTCAGCCGGCCCGCGAGGTGTTCGGCGATCAGGCGGCGCTGGTCGGAGAGACACTCGAAAGCGGCGTGCCCTCGGGCGTAGGCATCGGGCTCGAGGCCGGCGAGGGCCGCAGCGCCACGCCGCACCGCGCGTACGCCGTCGAGGAGCACTGCCGCAGTGTCGGTCGACGAAGTCGGAGCTATGTTGGACACCACACCGAGTGAACCACGACGCGCCCACGAGTGCGTTGCGGTTGGCTTCCCGAGAGGAGTGCCGTGAGCAACGGAGACACAGCCGAACGCAGTCTCGAGCATTGGAGCGAGGCCGGCCGCACGGGTATGGAGGCGTTCTACGCCCTGGCCACCGAGGACTACCACCAGCTGGCCCTGGCCGCCGACTGGCCCGCACTGCTCGCCGGACGGGCGCACGAGAACTGGTCATTGCTCGACGTGGCCTGCGGCAGCGGCAAGTTTCCCACCGCGCTGCGTCGCTACACGGACCTGTCCGCCGTACCGGAGCTGGCCTACGACCTGCTCGACCCGTCCGAGTTCTCGGTGGCAGAGGCACGCGGGGCGCTCGGGGCACCGTTCGTGGCCCGCCACGACTTGGTGATGACTCTGCAGGACCTACCCGACGATCACACCGGCTACGACGTCGTCTGGGCCACGCACGCGCTGTACGCCTTGCCGCCTGCCGAGCTGGACGCCGCAGCCGAAAGGTTCGTGTCCGCACTGGCTCCCGGCGGTCTCGGACTGATCGCGCAGGCCACGGCGGCCTCGCATTACATCGCGTTCTACGACGCTTTTCGCGCCGGCGTACGCGAGGCCACGCCGTACACGACGGCCGAACAGGTGCGTGACGCGCTGATCCGAGCCGGTGCAGACGTGCGCGACCAACGCGTCACGTACACGACCGGCACTTCCGATCGCGTTGTCGCAGAGGGCTTTCTGCAACGCTGCGCCTTCGACGACTCGGTGTCGCTGGAAGAGATGGAAGCGGCACCGGTGCTGGGCGACTACCTTGCCTCCTGCCGGGACGCATCCGGTTCCTACACCTTCTCTCATGAGGCGGCGCTGCTGTGGCTCTGACGAACGAACGGCTCCCCGAACAGAATCGCGACGGCGGTATCGATCAGGATTGGGCAGGTGACGATCAGGACTGGTGGGATTGGTACGTCACGCTGGCCGCCAATGACACGATGCCGACCGAGCTGGTCGACGGTCCCGGCCTACCCGACGTCGAGGCGGCGACGGACGCGCAGGTCGAGCGTGAGCTTGCCGAGCCGTACGACCTCGACCCTGCTGCCGTCGACGCATTCGCTCGTCACGCCTTCGTGCGGCTGCCCGCCGTGTTCTCCCCGGCCGTTGTGCGTCGGCTCGCCGAGCGCCTCGAGGAGCTGCTGCGAGCCGAGCACGGCGAGAACGTGGCCGGCAGATTCACCGCGCTGGAACAGATGTGGCTCCATGACGACTTAATGCGCGCCGTGGCGCTGTCACCGCGAATTGGCGGCGTGGCCGCGGCGTTGCTCGACGAACCGGCCGTTCGGCTCTATCACGACAACGCGCTGTCCAAGGAGCCCGGTTGCGGACGCACTCCCTGGCACCACGACGCCGAACATTTCCCGCTACAGACCACCCAGGCGGTCACTGCGTGGATGCCGATGTCGGCGATCCCCGGACGAATGGGTCCGCTGTCGTTCGCTCGCGGCCGCAAGGTGCTGGACGAGGTTGCGGATTTGGAGTTCGACAAGGTCGGCACGTCGTACGACGAGGCCGTCACGAAGCGCTTCGTCGAGCGCGACGTCGCAGTCGAGTCGACGCCGTTCGCCGTGGGCGACGTGTCCTTCCACTCCGCGCTGTGCTTCCACACGGCGGGGCCGAACCTGACGACGCAGCCGCGTCGAGCCCTGGCCAACACCTACTTCGCCGACGGGGCTCGAGTCGTGGAGTCGCCGACGCTGATCAGCGGCACGTGGCGCGAATTCCTCCCCGGCGTCGAGCCTGGGGGCCTTGCGGCTTCCGAGCTGAACCCGGTGGTCGGCCGCCGCTGATTCGCAGCTCGACCGTTTCAGTGGACACACGTACACTGGATTCGGTGGGGAAGAAATCTCAGCGCACGCAGGAACTGGGTGAACTCGGCGAGCTCACCCTTCGCGAGCTGGCGTCGGCCGCAGGTGGTGTTCGCGCCGTCCACTCGGCAATTGCACGTCGGACGTTCGCTGCCGTACGTCTCGGCGTCGGTCCCGCCGCACGACCGACACAGCTGATGCACGACGCCATTTCCGCAGGCACCTACGCGAGCATCGAGGCCGCCTGCACCGGCGCAGCCAAGGCAGTCGGTGCCATCACGGGCGGCGACGACGCGTCCGAGGACGACCCCCGCCCGTCGCCGTCGCACACCACCCTCGGCGCACAGACCATCGCGATCTTGCACGGCCTCATCGGCGACGACATGGAGCGAACCTCCCGGGTCCTCGCCTACCCGATGTCGATCCGCGTCGACGGACGCCCGGTAATTCCGAAGTACCGCGCTCTGGCCACTGCTTTTCCCGACGCGGGAGCACACCTCGTGGTGTTCCTGCACGGGCTCGTGGAGACCGAATCGGCATGGCGGCTCGGCGGGCGGCCCACCTACGGGGAGCGGCTGGATTCCGAAGCCGACACCACCTCGATCTTCCTGCGCTACAACACCGGACGTCGTATCGCCACGAACGGCGCCGACCTGTCGGAACTGCTGGAACAACTCGTGCCGGCGTGGCCCGTCCGGGTTCACCGCATCACCCTGGTCGGGCACTCCATGGGAGGACTGGTCTCACGCAGCGCCGCTCATCACGCCGCCGAGAGCGGCCATCGATGGGTGGACCTGTTGACGGACGTATTCACCCTGGGGACACCACATCTGGGTGCGCCACTCGCGCACGGCGTTCACGTCGCCACAGCAGCGCTGGCACTCACACCCGAGACCCGGCCGTTCGCACACCTATTGGCGCGTCGAAGCGCCGGAGTCCGCGATCTGATCCACGGATCGATCACCGAAGACGAGGGACACGCCAGCTACGCCGACGGATTCGACGTCGGAGTTGCCGCGGATATCTCGGTTCCGGAGGGGGTGCGGCATCATCACGCCTCCGCGATCGTCACCGGAAACCCGCGACACCCGGTCGGGATCTTCGTGGGCGACGGGTTGGTACGAACTGATAGCGCCGGCGGACGGAACACACTGCGCAACATAGGACTTCGCCCGGACGACGGTCTGGCAATCAACAGCGCGCACCACTTCACCCTGCTCAACGACGAGAGAGTCTATGGGTGGATGCGGCGTGCACTGGTCGGTGAATCCGATCCACGACTCCAGTTGTGAGCTACTGTTCGGCCAGACCTGTTGCCGCTGAGAGATATTCACGGGAGTCCCGAAACGTCTGCGCCACGCCGCGTCCCGCGATGGCCCGGTACCGACTGATCTGATCGTCGTCGAGAAGATCGAGCACCGTGCTGGAATCCGCATGCATCCAACCACCGTCTCGCACCAATTCGTGGGCCCGCTTGCCCTGCAACGCTGCAATCCCTTCGACCCTGATTCCGTTCGGATCGGTCGACACCGCGATGTAGTAGGCCTTCTTGCCCGAGTAACCGGCCTTGACCTTCGAGCGCAGCCGCAGGACGGCAGCGGCCGCGTCATCGACGGCAGACGAATGCTCGTCCGAGCCCGATTCGGCAGCTGAGAGTCGCGCGATCTCAGCATCCAGTCCGGCAAGCAAAGTGGCAAGGTACTCGAGATCGCTCATCAACTCATGATGCCCTACAACAGTGAGCTTCCGAACCAGCACTCGACGACAGGCATACTCGAGGAGCGTGCGCGCATTCCGACCCTGACGCAACGAAGGTAATGACGACATGACACAACTCGGCCTCGGCCTTGCCGCACTCGGGCGACCCGAGTACCTGACGATCGGGCACTCGGATGCTGTGGACGGGCGATTCGATCCGGCAGCCTTGGAGCAGCTGTGCCACGCAGTGCTGGACACCGCGTGGGACAGCGGAGTTCGACACTTCGACGTTGCGCGCTCCTACGGGTTGGCCGAGCGGTTCCTCGGCAGCTGGCTGTCTCGACACCCGAATCGGCGCGAGAACCTCACGGTCGGCTCAAAATGGGGATACGCCTACGTCGCCGATTTTCGGCGCAAAGCCGAAGTTCACGAGGTCAAAGAACACTCGGTGGCACGTTTGGCCGAACAGTGGCCGCAGACCCTGCACGACCTCGGCGACGCGCCAGATCACTACCTGATCCACAGCGTCACCCCGGACAGCCCTGCCCTCACCGACACGGCACTGCTCGACGAACTACGGGTCATAGCCGAGGGTGGCACCCGAATAGGTATCAGCACCAGCGGGCCGCACCAAGCCGACGTGGTGGACGCAGCGCTCGAGCTCGGACTGTTCAGCTCCGTGCAGTCGACCTGGAACCCTCTCGAACCGTCCGTCGGCCCGTCCCTGGCGCGAGCCCACGAGGCCGGTTGGTTCGTCGTCGTCAAAGAAGCAATGGCCAATGGCCGACTCGTGGCGGAGGATTCGGAGCTTGCGCGGGTCGCGGACGCAGCCGGGGTGGGCCGTGATGCCCTCGCACTGGCAATTGCACTCGCGCAACCATGGGCCGATGTCGTGCTCTCCGGCGCTGCCACCGCGGGGCAACTGAAGCAGAATGTAGCCGCGCTTTCGATCGACCGCGAGCTGATCGCAGCCAGCGATCCGGACATGGCAGAAAACCCAGAGAGCTACTGGGACAACCGCTCTCGCCTGGCATGGACGTGATCGCGTCGATACTCGCTGATACTACGGTGCCCCCGATCCGGTCCACCGCCTCGAATCAGCTCCTCCGTTTCGGATACCTGACTCCGATCGGCGTCGTATTTACGAATGTGAGGAGCTGATCCGCAGCGATGGTGAGGGCAGGGGCACGGTGGACGGTCTCCGCCGTATGGGGGTCGTGTTCGAGCTTGCCGAGCCGGTGTCTGGCGGCACAGGAGCGTTTGGGACGATTCGGGCATGACGACGAACGGGCAGACGCCCTCCGCCGATGGGTACAACGAGCAGAGTAGACACGGGCTGGATCAGCGACCCGGACTCGATGACGTTGCCAGGGGACGGCCGCCGGCGACGGAATTGGCAGCCAACGTCGTACGCGGCGGTCTGATCGGCCTAGCGGAAACGGTTCCCGGGGTCTCCGGCGGCACGGTTGCCCTGGTCACCGGCATCTACACCAGGGCCATCGCGTCGGCGAAGCATCTGACGGACATCCCCAAGGCCGTGGTGACGCGGTCCGACGTGCGCGCCGAAGTCCGTCAGGTCGATTGGTGGCTGCTCGTCACGGTCGGCGTCGGCATGCTGCTGATGGTGTTCTCGGTGGCGGGGATCATGGCGAATTTCGTCACGGATCAGCCCGTCTACTCCAAGGCACTGTTCATGGGCATGATCGCGATGTCGGTGGCGATCCCGTTCATGGAGATCACTCGTGGCGCTTTCCCCACCACCCGGTCCCGACTGTCTGCCGTGGCTCTGTTCGTCGTTCTTGCGGTCGGGGTCGTCGTTCTCACATCGTTACCCGGGGCCGAGGCGTCGAATCCGTCGCTGATTCTGGTGTTCTTCGCCGCGATGATCGCAATCTGTGCGCTCGTGCTGCCAGGCGTATCGGGGTCGTTCTTTCTGCTGGTCATCGGCCTGTATGCGCCGACGCTGACGGCCGTCGACGAGCGGAACCTGACGTACCTGGCCGTGTTCGCCCTGGGCGCTCTGGCGGGGTTGGTCAGCTTCGTTCGAGTGCTCGAGTGGTTGCTGGCGAACTACCACGATCTGGCGATGGTCGCCGCTGCCGGCCTGCTGTTGGGGTCGTTGCGTGCACTGTGGCCGTGGCAGGGCGAGAACAGAGAACTGCTGGCCGTCGGCAACGAATGGCCCGCTGCCTTGGGGTTGTTCGCCGTCGGAGTGGCGGTCGTGGCGGTGGTCGCCATTGCTCAGCGACGACTGGCAACCACGCGTACGCCCTGACCGAACCGGCAGGCGTAGCCGGCCATCCACGCCCCTCGTCGGAATCCGCACCGCCTGCAGGCACCGTGAATTCCCACGAGGGGCGTATGCGCCCGCGAACCCTCCACACCGGCCCGCACAGACACAAGAACTCCGATCCCAGGGACGGAATCGGAGCGGTGGAGCCTCCTAACGGGATTGAACCGTTGACCGCTCGCTTACAAGTATGTTGCGAGACAACCAGATACGTCCGCATGGAACCACCATGGAGCTGCTGACCTGCATCGACCGTCCAAGCGGGACCATCCGAATCCACTCTCGTAGGTACCAACATGTGACACGCTCGTGACACCGAGACCCAACTCCACCCAAATACGGTAGTTGTAAACCGACGTTGTACAACACATCCGACACCTCGGCCCACTGGCTCGAACGAACATCAGTATTCTTTGGACCGACAAACACCCGGTCGTTCGCGCAGTCCCGTTGTGGTTGTTTCGGTCTTGCCTGGCGTGAGGGCGAACGGTTGACTCGCGGCCCCGACGGGAAAGCGGTGAGCTAAAGAATGGAGCTTGCTCGGCTTCGACGCCGCCGCGAGCTCCGGTGAAACTCCGGTAAAACGGTCGGTACTGGTCGGTCGTCGTCGGTCACCACCGGATGGCAGCGTCCCCCACGCTCGGCGTTTGTGCAGGTCAGCGGCTCGTTCACCCAGTGGGCGCATCAAGCGATAGACGCAGAGCCGACGTGATCAGGTCGTCGGTTCGGTTCTGGTGGTCGCGCGATGCGCTGGCCTCACGGCTCTGCCCGACACCGACGTCGCTCTCCTCTGCGACGGACCCCTCGCCGGCTGAGCGCTCGCGGCCGGCATCCTGTCCGTGTGCCGAAAGGCCTCGCTCCGCTCGGCAACGCAGCGTGGCGTTGTGTCGCGACCTGGACGTGCGAGGTGTCAACGGTGCGTCGGCGCAACGATCGTTGTGTGCGCAGCGAGATGCTCCATGCCGCACGCGCGGCGCGCACGAACGCAACGCCCCGGAACGCCAACGACCCGTCATCGCTGCGACGCGCAACGCGTCTCCCGTCACGGCAACGGATCGCAA